>CAIXAA010000168.1 GCA_903917305.1 uncultured Myxococcales bacterium
ACGACGACCTATGAGGTTGCGGGCGCGGACGCGCCGAATGCAGCGACGGTCCGGTCGGCGTGGAACTTCTTGCGCGACTGGACGAACGAGATGCCGTCCCCGCTCATCGCAGCGTTCGTGGCCATAGAGGACGTCTCGCCCTGGCTGGCTGGGACCGACGTCGAAGGCACTGAACTCTTTGGTTCGCACCGTAAGGGCCTATCTTTGTGGGATCGTGTGCGTCCGCACCTGCCGTTGACCGCGCGGCGCATCCTGGTCAGCGGTCCGTTCTTCGACAACCGTGGCGCCTTCGTCCGCCGCTTGCAGCGCGATCTGCAGCCGAAGGAGATCGTGGTCGCGATCGACCCAGGCAAGGTGTCGTTGGATCCTGTCGCGCTGGTCGGTCTTGGTGGCGTGCGCCTGGTGCCCGTCAGCGACACAGAAGGCGCGAGCCACGGCTATCTCCACGCCAAGGCGGTCCTGGTCGAGTCGGGCGACGGCAGCGAGGTCCTCGTCGTCGGCAGCGCCAACCCGACGGCTGCTGCCTGGCTGGCGACCGGCGCCTCAGAAGGCGTCGAGGGCCCATCAGCCCGACGCAACGCCGAGGCGGTCGTCGTCAGGCGAGGCGCTGCGGGGTCGCTCGGAACTCCGCTCGGTCTCGCGGCGTGGCTGGATCAACCCTCATTGAGTGCCGAAGAACTGGCCAAGGTTCGCCAAGGCGCGACGGAGCCCGGCGAGTCTATCGGGGGCGCTGCGCCCATCATCGCGGTCGCGTCCGACACGGGCTTCGAGTTGTCCGCGGATCCACGCTTGAGCCATGGCGTGGCGGTGCGTCTCCTGGACGGACAAAGCAGCCTGCTGGCGCAGGGCCGCCTTGCGGCGTCAGCTGCCGGCTGGCACGTCGCGGTCGATGACCCCAGGGTCCGAAGTGGCGTGGCGCTGCTGTCGCTGACCGTCGAGTCCGGCGAACTTCTGGCAATCGCGCACCATCCCGAGAAGTTGTCCGCACTCGCCCCGTCGAATGTCGACCCGCACGTGGCACGCGCCATCGCCGCGCTCGATGGCGACACGCCAGATTTCGAGAAGTTCCTCGATCTTGTCTCCCGCGTCCTGTTCGACGAAGACAAGCACAGCAGCACCGCGCCAGGCGCAGGGCGCAGCAGTCAGGCCAACACAGGGACTCCCGACTACACGGAACTCGGCGTCGACGCGCAGCAGGCCGCCGAGATGCAGGCACGACGGCGGCGGACGGCGTCAAACCTGACGGCGTTGGTCGACGCGCTCTTGCGCAGGCTCGCAGACCCGGATCACGGTGCTGGGGCATCTGGCGTAGCGGCTCGGACCGCGAAGTCTGAAGAGGAACGGGTCGGCGGCGAAGACCCGGACGACGCGGAGGACGAGGACCGGGACTTCCTGATCCGGGCCTGCCGTCGCCGTTCGAAGCTGCTCGTCGATCGTCTGGCGGCGCAACTCTCCAAGAAGGGGCTCGACCCGAACGTGGCCCTTTTGCGTTCGACAGCCGTGCTCGCGGCTCTCCGCCATCTGCGGCTGTCGGAACACAAGCTGGTCGGTCGCGTCGCAGGGCAGTCACTCGTCGCGTTTGAGACTCGCGAGGCGGCGTTCGACCTGATGGCCTACACGCTCTTCGGACCGGCCGAGATTGTGGCCAAGGCCGTGAACTCTCGTTCGAAGGACATATCCTTTGCTAAGGGACTGGCGGGCTGGTTGGCCCGAGACGTTGGCTTTGACGTGCGACACGCGATGCGCAAGAAGTCCAATGAAGATGCTGCTTTTGTCGGCAGGCAGTGGCTGGCCCGCGCCCTTCGGATCCTGCCGGCCGTCGCCTC
>CAIXAA010000169.1 GCA_903917305.1 uncultured Myxococcales bacterium
CCTGTGGACGCGCTTTGTCGACCCGGGCATGGTGGCCGCGACGCTGACCCTGGATCTGTCGACGGATCCGGACTTCAAGACGTTGGTGAGCCTGTCCGGCTCCGGCGGCCAGCCGCTCGGCGTGCAGTCGAAGGCGGTGCACGACTTCTGCGCCAAGGCACGGCTGACCGGCCTCAAGCCCGCGACGTTGTACTACTATCGCTTCAGCAGTCCGGCTACGGCGCAGGTCGTGCACCAATCCCCCATCGGCCGCTTCAAGACCGCCCCCGAGGGCGACGCCGACGTCGCGGTCAAGTTCGCGGTGGCGAGCTGCCAGGACTTCAACGGCAAGTACTACAACACCTATGCCCGCTTGAACGCTGAGGAACTCGACTTCTTCGTCCACCTCGGCGACTACATCTACGAGACCACCGGCAATCCGTCGTTCCAGGACATCGACCCCAAGCGGCGCGTCACGTTCACGGACACCGCGGGCGCCATCGCGTTCAACGTCGGCACCAAGGACGCGTACTTCGCCGCGCAGTCGCTCAGCAACTATCGGGATTGCTACAAGACCTACCGCGGCGACCCCGACATCCAGAAGATGCACGAGCGCACCGCGATGATCGCCGTCGGCGACGACCACGAGTTCAGCGACGACTGCTGGGGCCAGACCGCGACGTATTTCGACGGCGCGCAGGACGAGTTCGAGCCGGTGCGCCGCGGCGTCGCCGACCAGGCGTGGTTCGAGTACATGCCGGTCGACTTCCCCGCGGGGCCGGACTTCGAGTTCGACCCGGCCGGCAAGTTCCCGGACAACCTGAGGAGCTACCGCGACTTCGCCTTCGGCAAGCACGTGCACCTCGTGATGACCGACCTGCGCCGCTACCGCAGCGACCATTGCGTGCCCGAAGACGCGGCGCCGGGAGCGGTCGCCGTGAACCAGGAGCAATTCGCCGCGCTGCCGGGCGGAATTCCTGCACTTGCCGTCCCTTACTTCGATCTGGACGCGGATCTTGGCGGCAAGTACGGCAAGGCGTTGGTGGCCAGCGTCGACAAGATTGGTGGCGATCCCAAGCGTTGCAAGGGCCTGTTCACCGTGCCGTGGGTCAACGACGCCCTGGTCAAGATGGCGGCGGCAGGCGTCACTGGACTGCCGGCGG
This sequence comes from uncultured Myxococcales bacterium, assembly GCA_903917305.1. Taxonomy (GTDB): domain Bacteria; phylum Myxococcota_A; class UBA9042; order UBA9042; family UBA9042; genus CAIXAA01. Next base: position 1,143 of record CAIXAA010000169.1, read on the forward strand.
CCATTGCCGATGCCGACACGACGAACTTCAAGAAAGGCATGGGCTTTCACCAGATGTTCAAGACATCCTGGAACAGCTCCTTGGGGTCGCGCTACTTCCTGCTGGCCGCGCCCTTCCGCCTCTACGCCGCCGCGCGCTGGGCGCAAGACAAGCTGAGCCAGACGGCGATGGGCGACACGCAGGAGGCGTGGTTCCTGGACAAGATGCAGAAGTCCGCAAAAACATGGAAGATCTGGGGCAACGAGTACACCATGCAGCCGCGCATCGCGGACCTGTCCGGCTTCAAGACGCTGCCGGCGGCGTTCAAGCAGAAGTTCCTGCTGTCGGCGGAGGACTGGGACGGCCTGCCCGACCGCCGCGAGGTGATTCTCAAGGCGTTGGGCGCGTTGCAGAATGTCGTGATCCTCTCGGGCGACATCCACGCCTTCTTCGCTGGCACGCCGATGACCGAGGACGGCAAGTCCAAGGTCGTCGAATTCGTCGGCGGCGCGATCTCGTCGGGCACCTACCAGAACATGCTGCTGCGGCAGGCGTCGTCGGATCCGGCGCTGAACGACGCGGGTGCGCCGGCGCTGGCCATGCTGGCCGGCGACCTGCTGCTGGGCAAGGTCGCGGGATCGACGCCGGTCAATGCCAACCTGGGCTACGACGCGCTGGACTCGAACGGCGCGATGCTGGTGCAGGCGGATGGCAAGCAACTGGCGGTGACGTTCCTGGAGATCGACTCGGGCAAGCTGTCGGCGCGCCTGGCGGATGCCGACATCGCGGGCGCCTTCACGGCCGTCGAATTCAAGGTCGACGCCGGCGCGCCGGAGCTGTTCCAGAAGCAGGGCGGGGCGTGGAAGAAGTGGAATCCCGCGACGTTTGCCTGGGAGTAGCGGCGCTCAGCCCCGCCCCAGCACCTGCGCGTACACCTGCTGGTATTGGCCCACGATGGCCGGCGCCGAGAACCGCGCCAGCATGTCCGCCCGCGCGCGCGCGCCCAGCTCCGCCCGCGCCGGCGCCGGCAGCGCGAGCGCCCGCCGCAAGACCTCGCGCAGTGCCTCGGGATCCTCCGGCGCGCACGACAGGCCTGTCTTGCCATCCTGCAGCAAATCAGGCACTTCGCCGACGCGCGTCGCCACGACCAACGTCCCCAACCCCAAGCCTTCCAGCACGACGTTCGGCGTGCCTTCGCTGCGCGACGCCAGGACCGAGAAGCGCGCCGCTTCCAGCAGGGTCGCCACGTCGGCTTGGGGCTCCACGATGTGCAGGTCGGAAAAGCCTGCAGAAACGGCGATTTCGCGCACAGTGGCGACACGCGCCTTGTCCTCTTGGGAACCGGCCAGCAGCAGCGGCGGCACCTCCAGCCCCTCGGCGCGCAAGGCCAGCAGCGCGCGCAACAGGCCGTCCTGGTTCTTGAACGCGTCAAAGCGCCCCAGCGCCACGATCGGCGGCCGGCGCGGATCCAGGCCCAGCCGGGCCAGCAGCGCTTCACGCTCAGCGAGCGTCGAAGGCGTGCGCGCCGCAATCGCCGGTGCCAGGATATTGCCGACAAAGCGCATCTTTTTGCGGGACACGCCGCGCTGCGCCAGCCAGTCCAGGCTCGAGCGGCTGTTCGACGTGACGGCTTTCGCGAGCAGCGCGGCGGCGAGGCAGGCGCGCCCCTGGTTGGGCTGCGTCGCGAAAAGGCTGGCAGAACAGCGCACTCCCTCGATCACCGGCGCGCTTCCCGGCAGGCGTGCCGCCAGCGCCGCATAGAGCGCGGGCGCCGGCAGCCAGGCGTGGACGATGTCGGTATTCTTGCGCGACATCAGCCGGTTCAGGGCGACGGGGAAGCGCGGATCGCTGCGGCTGTTGCGCGGCAGCTGCGCGGTCTCCACGCCCGGCGGCAGGGTGCGAAAGCGCACCGTGTCGTTGTACCAGGCGAGGCGCACCGGCCAGCCATCGGCTTGCAGCCCGGCTGCCAGCGCGACAATCTGGCTCTGCGCGCCGCCAGCGGCCAGGGAGTCGATGAGCAGGGTGACGCGGGGCGCAGGCACGGCAAACCTCCTGGACTGCCCGTGTTGTACACGAATCAGAGGATGGTGCCGATGTTGCCGATCGACAGGCTGGGGCCAAAGACGAAGGCGACGTGCGAGGCGGGGTGGCCGTTCTTGAGCGCCGCCGCGTCGCCGGGGTTGTTGTAGTAGTTGAATTCGCCGCGAAATTCGTAGACGAACCAGCCGTGCAGGTTGAGCGACGCCTGCGTGGTCTGCCCCGCGCCGCCCAGCGGAATGCTCAGGCCCACGCCGGCGACGGTCGCCAACGTTGGAGGATAGTTCGGGAAATTGCCGTTGCCGACCAGCCCGACGCCGATGGCGCCCAGCTCCAGCCCGAGCAGCCCCTCCTTGCCCTCCTCGTTCAGCATGGCGAGCCGTGACAGCACGCCGAAGTTCAGGCTGAGCAGACCCGTCGGCGTGTTGACGCGGTACAGGCCGGTCGGGAACGACGCCGTGGCGTAGAAGCGGAACTTGCCGGTGCCGAGAATCACCGACCATTGCGCGGCAGTCGTTTGATTCTTCGCGTCTTTTTCCGGTGTCTGCAGGAACTCGTCGACCTGCTGCTGCACGTGCACGGAGATGCGGTCGAACGGCGCCTTGACGCCGTGGATCCACACCACGCGGTCCGCGCCGCCCGGACGCAGGGCCATGCGCTGCCCGACGTGTGCGCTGCTGCGCGCCGAGCCGTCGAGCGCGACCACGTCCGCCTCGATGTTGATCTCCTGCGCGCCATCCTCCGCCTGCAACCGCCCGGCGTGGACGACGATCCGGCAGCTGTCGCGCTGCTCGTAGGCCACGTGCGGCGTCTTGCCCGGCTCCAGGGCCACCGCCTTGCCGCTCGCATCATCGCAGAAGAACTCGACGATCGCCTGACGCTCCTTGGTGCCCGTCAGCGCCACCGGCAGGCGGGCGTCGCGCAGCGGCCGCTGCACCGCATCGGTCAGGATGGCCAGGTTCACGTCCTGCAGCGCCGCCGGCACCGTGTCGACGCGCACGCCGTAGCGCAGCGCCACCGTGCCGCCGCCGGTCTCCTCGCCGCGCAGCGCAAAGCCACCCTTGGTCGGATGCGCCTGGATCGCACCGGGAATCGTCAGCGCGAACAGGCGCGTGTGCTCGTCGATCGGTGGCAGCTTGAGCAGCGCGTCGCGGTTGCGCGGCACGAAGTCGATGGCGCCATAGCCCGGAAGCTCCAGCGCGGCGTGCGGCAGCGGCGGCGGGCGCGTCTTCTCGGTGAGCAGCACCAGCACCGGCGCGTCCGGCTCCGGCCGGCTGGCCTGGATCGTGACGATGTCGTCCTCCACGCGGCCGACGCGCAGCAGCAGGTACATGGTATCCTTGTCTTTTTCCAGGCGCAGCACGTCCGCCGGATCGCCGTCCGCCGTCCAACGCAGCGCGCGCGGCGCCTTGGCGCAGTGGGCGTCCATGCGCACGACCACGCGAGTGTCGTCGAGGTCGCGGAACGGCGCGCCGCTCACCAGCGCCACCGCGCAGTGGGTCAGCGAAAACACGGCCGAAGCCGTCGTCTCGAACGCCTCGCCACGCTGCAGCAGCACGTGCGGCGTCAGGCGCACCTTGACGGTCACCGCGCCAGCCTGGCTCGGCACGCCGCGCACCACCACCGCGTCCTCGCTGATGTCGCAGCGCGCCAGCCCGCAATCGACGCTCGCCACCGCTTCGGGGTGCGGCAGGGGAATGCGGCCCAGGCCATCGGCCAGATCGACCGCGGTCGTCGCGGGCAGCACGCGGCTCAGGACCGTGCGCGCCGGGTGCAGCACCCTCTCCTCCGGGCGCGCCACGCGGCCGTGGTTGTCGTGCAGGATCCCGGGGTTGTTGGAACGCGCCCCGGCCGGCAGCCACGCCAGCGCGACATCGGCGCCGATGCCCTTGCCGACCGCCAGGCTGCAACGCTCGATGCTGCCGATGGTTTCTGGGGCGTGGCAGGCGTCGATGCCGCTGTCGCTCTCGTCGCGCCAGGCGACCTGCACGCCGGCCAGGCCGTGGCCCTTGAACTCGAGCCGGCCTTCGTCGGGCCACAGCACCACGCTGGCCGGGTCGATGATCGGCCACGATCCGGTGGCGATCCAGGTCGCCGTCTCGCGCGACACGGCGCAAGCACTGGTATTTTCAGCGGTGTGCACTTCGATGGTGCTTCCCGCGGGCAAGGCCGGGCTGGTGTGCAACTGGCGCGAGCGGCCGTCAAAACTCCAGCCATCGGGCAGGGTTCCGCAGATCGTGCCCTCGGCGACCGTCACCGTCGCGCCGGCTGGCAGCTGGTAGACGGCGGGGGCGGCGAACGCCGCGCCCGAGATCCACAGGAACGCAAAAATACTTGAAACAAGGAGGAATCTTCTAGACATCACCGCTTCCCGGGCGCCGTCGCCCCTGCGAGCTTCCCGCCTGCGCCCGACAGCTGCAACGGCCGCGGTGCCGTTTTATTCGCCGGCCTCAGCGCGGCAGCTTCTGCCACGCAGCAGCGAGCTTTGCCGCTGCGCTGCGCGAGCGCGCGCGCCACCTGCTATCCTCGGAGCACCAGCCCAGTGCAGCTGAAGCGAGGCGGACCATGGCCGGTTCAGAGAACCAGGATCTGCCGGACGTGCGTGATGTTCCGGTGTTGCCGCTCAAGGACGCGGTGTTGTTCCCGCATGCGATGCGGCCTTTCCAGATCGACCACCCGGGCGCCGTGCGCCTCATCGAGCAGGCGGGCAGCACGCTCGAGTTCGCCGCCGTGGTCACGGTGCGCGATGAACCGGCGGCCAACGCCGAGGAGGTGAACCTCCATGAAATCGGCTGCCTGGCGCGCGTGCTCAAGGTCATCTCCATGCCCGGCGGGGAGCCGCGCAGCTTCGTGCTGTTCGCCCAGGGCATCCGGCGCGTGAAGATCGGGCCGATCCTGCAGCGCGAGCCGCACTTGCGCGTGCACGTCGAGCCGCTCGCGGACATCGTCCCTGCGCAGCCGGACGAGGTGTACCTCGCCTTGACGCGCAACCTTCGGGATTTGTTTTCTGAAGTCGTGCTGCGCTCCCCCAACCTCTCGAACGACATCCTGCCCGTGCTGGCCGGCATCGAGGAGCCCGGCACGCTGGCGGATTTCGTCGCCTCGACGCTGCCGACGCTGACCACCGTGCAGCGCCAGAACCTGCTGGAGATGCTCGATGTGCGCAAGCGCATGGAGTTCCTGGGCGAGGAGCTGGTCAAGGAGCGGGAGAACCTCAAGCTCCAGGCCAAGATCGAGAACGACGTGCAGCAGAAGGTCGCCGGTTCGCAGCGCGACTACTTCCTGCGCGAGCAACTCAAGGCCATCCAGAAGGAGTTGGGCGACGCCGACGCAAATACACGGGAAGTCGAGGAGTTGCGCGCCAAGATCGACGCCGCGCAGCTGCCCGACGAGGTGCTCAAGGAGGCGCTGCGCGAGCTGAGCCGCCTGCAGCAGATCCCGGCGGCGGCGGCGGAGTACAGCGTGTCGCGCACGTGGCTGGATTGGCTGGTGGCGCTGCCGTGGAAGCGCTCCACCGCGCAGTCGGTGGACTTGCGGCTCGCGCAGCAGATTCTCGATGAAGATCACCATGATCTGGCGAAGGTCAAAGAGCGCATCCTGGAGTACCTCGCGGTGCTGCAATTGAAGCGCGA
>CAIXAA010000170.1 GCA_903917305.1 uncultured Myxococcales bacterium
AGCTGGTTCATCCCCATGAGCTCGCTCATGTTGCGCTGCATGCCGTCGATCGAGCCATCGAGGAAGATGACGTTGCCCTTGCCCTGCTCCGCGAAATGCTTGATGGATTCCGTCCACATGAAGAACATCAGGAAGGACGGATCGAGGCCCGCCTCGGTCATCTGCGCGATGGAGTGCGCGACGCCCTTGGCCATCTCCTCGCGGAACTGCGCGACGCCCTGGCCCTGCAGCCGGCTGGCTTCTCGCTGTGCTTCCGCGGAGATCTGGATCGCGCGCCCCTCCGCCTCCGCCGCCTTGGTCTTGGTGATCAGCAGCGCCTGCCCTTCGTTCTCCGCCGCCGCGCGCAGGTTCGCCGACGCCACCACCTTGGCCATCGACGTCATGATCACGTCGTCGAACACGATGTCGTTCATCTGCAGGTCGATGAGGTGGTAGCCCCACTCCTCCAGGCTGGCATCGAGCTGCTCCTTGACCTCGCTGACGATCTCGCGGCGCAAGCTCAGGATCTCGTTCTGCTTTTTGGTCGCCACGAAGCTGCGCACGCTGCCCTCGACGGTGCGCACCAGGGCCTGCATGAAGCTGCGATCGTCGATGAACTTGAAGGCGACGTTCTTGATCGTCTCTTCGTCGTGGTTCAAGACCGCGTAGAGCAACATGGCCTTGAAGCCGACATTGGCCTGATCACTGGTGATCGCCTGAAACTCCAGCTCGACCGAGCGGTTCTGGATCGAGATGCGCCGCGCGACGACTTCCAGGAACGGCAGCTTCATGTTCAGGCCCGGGCGCAGGACGCGCTGGTATTTGCCGAACATCGTGACGACGCCGACAAAGCCTTGGGCCACGGTCGTGAAGAGCGACTTGACGCTGATGAGGAAGACGAAGAAGAGAAAGACGGCGAACCAGAGAAACGGCGACATCGCGAATACCTCGGCGCGCAGCGGACGGCGGCGCGGCGAGAACGCTAGCGAGGTTCGGGGCTTTCGGCAAGGGGGGGCGGCACCGCGGCGGCGTGGGAGGAGGGGCTTGGCGCCGCCGCGGTGCCGTGGGGGGGGAAGAGGAACCGACTAGAGCTGCGTGGCCTTGAGGTCGATCTTGAGCACGACGCCGTCGCGGATCAGGTCATCGGGCTTGCCGGGGTACGCGAGGCCAAAGTCCTTGCGGTTGATGGTGAACTCCGCCTTGCCGGTGATGTCCTTGCCGGCCGCGGCGATGGTCGCCGGGAACGTCACTTCCTTGGTCGTGGCGCGCAAGGTCAGGCGGCCCTTGATGGTGTGTGTGCCGCCCTGGCCGCCCGCGGTGATGGCGTCGGACTCGAAGGTGGCCTTGGGGCTCTTCTCGACGTCAAAGAAATCGCCGCTCTTCAAGTGGCCGTCGAGCTTCTCCGAGAAGGGGTTGCGGTTGTCGGGGTCCGAGACCACCGAGGCGACGTCGACGGCGAACTTGAGCGCACCGCCTTCGGCCTTGCCGTCCTTGAGCTGCAAGGAGCCGGTCCACGTCTTGAACAGCAGGATGTGCTGGCCGGTGACCTTGGAGCCGATGGCGGAGATGGAACCGGACAGGGGCAGGCCAGCCGGTGCCGCAGCCGGAGCCGCAACCGCCGCCGGGGCGGCCGCCGCGACCGGAGCCGGAGCGGGGGCGGCAGCCGGTTCCGCAGCCGGAGCCGGAGCCGCAGCTTGCGGTTCCGCGACCTGGGCAGCCGGCACCTCCTTGGAGGGATCCTTGGCGCAGCCGGTCGCCCAAAGCAGGGCGGCGACCACGGTGGAGACGACGAGAGGACGCGTATCGAGCAGCATGGAAACTCCGAAGCGAAAGTTGGGGGCACCCGATTCCCGGGCACGGCAGGGATGTTTCCAAGATAGCCCTTCCCGCGCTGCGCACAATGGCTCGTTTCGCACCACATTGTTTCGGCCTGGGCAACAATCGAAGCCAGGACGTGCTTCATCCCCCACCACAGCAGCTTGCGCCCGCCCATCGCGCCGTAGGACGATGCCCGCGCGCCGTGCCGAAGGTCGACACGCTGGCGCGGATTCCGCCCGCCCGGAGGCTGCATGCCCGCGCCCCGCCGCCTGCTCGGCCTCGCCGCCTTCACGCTCGCGTGGGTCGCCTGCGCCTGGGGCATCGGCCGCACGTTGCCGTCCACGCTCCTCGAAGCCTGGCTCCTCGTCTCCGGCGGCGGCTGGTCGCTCGCACCCTGGCTCGCCGTCACCACGCGGCCGATGCTGTGCGTCGCGGCGCTGTCCATCGCCGCGCTCAGCCTCGTCCTGCTCGAGCACCTCCTGCCACTCCAAGGCCGCGCGCAGCACCTGCGCCGCTGGCTTCTGCTTCTGCTTCCAGTTGCTTTGACCATCTGGCCCTTCATCGACCTCGGCACCACGGTGCCGCGCCACGCCAACCGCTGGGGCTTCTACCCGGCGTTCGCGCAGTCCGCGACGTTCCGCATCCCGGAGAAGCAGCGCCCGTCGATCATCTGGCAAGTCACCACGAATTCCGAAGGCTTTCGCGCGCCGGAGTGGTCGCTGCCCCTGCCTGCGGGCGACGAACGCGTCCTGCTGGCGGGCGACTCCTTCGTCTATGGTTTTGGCATCTTCCAGACCGAGGATCTCCTCGATCGCCGCCTGGAGGCCGCCCTGGCGCGCCTGGAGCCGGCGCGGCGCCCCCACGTGCTCAACCTCGCGCAGCTGCCGTCGGGTCTGTGGTACGGCATCCACGTGCTGCGGGCGGCGGCGCGCGAACTCAAGCCGCAGGTGCTGATCCTGTCGTACATCGGCTGCTCCGACCTGGAGCCCATGGAATTGCAGCAGATCTGGCAAGGGCGCTCGGCGCGCACGGTCGACTGGATGCGCCGCCTGCAGATCGACAACGACGTGATGATCGCCGACGAGCGCGCGACGCAGGGCTGCGGCCCGGAGGATTCCGTAGAGATGGCCGCGGACTTGCGCGACGACTTCGAGGCGCTGGTGCGCGATGCCGAGGCGCTGCACGCCCGGCTGCTGGTGTGGGAGCCGCTGGCGCCCGAGGGCCGCAGCGACCCGCTGTTCGATCCGTGGCGCAAAAGGCCGGCTGTGACGTTCCTCAATTGGAATCAGGATGTGCGCGAACCGGCGCGGCAGCGCGGCGTGGTCCTGCCGGAGCGCTGGCAGGACGATCCGACCCTGGGCATCGCCGGCGACGGCCATCCGACGGCGCGCGCCAATGCGCTGTTCGCCGACGCGATCGCCGCGCGCATCACCGAAAGGCGATGAAACAGCTCAGCAATTCTTGAACAGCGGCGGGCGCTTTTCGAGCAGCGCCGCGATGCCTTCGTGCGCATCCTCGGTCTGCACGGTCGCCGATTGGGCGTAGGCTTCCTGCCACGCCGCCGCGCGCACGTCGCAAGCCAGCCCGCGGTAAAGCGATTGCTTCATCATGCGCACCGCGATCGGCGCATTGGCGGCGATCTCGGCCGCCAGGCGCTGCGCCTCCGGCAGCACGTCGGCGTGCGGCAAGGCCCGCGTAAACAAGCCCATCTCCACGCCTTCGTCGCCGTTGAACAGCCGCCCGGTGAACAGCAGCTCCGCGGCGCGCGGCACGCCGACCAGGCGCGGCAGCAGGTAGCTGATGCCCAAGCCGGGATGCAGGCCGATGCGCGCGAAGTTGGCGCCGTAGCGGGCGTCGCGCGTCGCGACGCGGATGTCGCACAGCAGCGCGAGGCCAAAACCGCCGCCGACGGCGTGGCCAGAAAGCGCACCGATGACGGGCACTTCGACGTCGAGCACCGAGAGGAACGGCGTGTACATCGCAAACGATCGCTCGTTCGGTTGGCGCCCGCTGCCGTCGTCGCGCTGGATTTGCGAGCGGAAATCCGCGCCGGAGCTGAACGTCGTGCCGCTGCCGGCGAGCACCACGCAGCGCACGCCCTGGCTCTTGCGCACGCGCTGGACCGCGTCGGCGAAGGCGTCGAGCAGGTCGGGCGTCATGCTGTTGCGGTTGTCGGGGCGGTTGAGCGTCAACGTGGCGACGCTCTCGTGCAAGTCATAGAGGACGGGGGCCTTTTCCATGGCGCGCTCCGGGGGGAATTCCGGCGCGCTCATACCTCCGCCAGCGCGCGCGGTCAATCGCCGACCAGCAGGACCACGGCGACGTGGCCGTCGAGCGCTTGGGGATCCTGCACGATGGCGGCGCCCAGGCGGTGCGCGCCCGGCGCCAGCACGCTCTCCGGCAGCTTGAAGCGTTCCAGATCAGAGACTTGTGCCGCCCAGGCCCGCAACTGTCCGTGCATCAGGCCGCGCAGCCTGGCCTGCGACAGCGCCACCGACGGCCCGGAGTCCATGTCGCCCGCCAGCACCGAACGCGCCGCCGTCTGCGCGACATCGTCGAGATCGGCATCCGGCTGCAGCGAGCCGAGGTCGGCCTTCGTGCGCTTTTCGCCAATCACATCGCGAAGCTTCTGCGCCTCGGCCTTGACGTCGAGCAGCAAGGCCGGCCGCGCGAACATCTGCGTCACCCACCAGGAACGCCGCCCCTGGTCGTCATCCTTGCCTGCCACGCCGATGCCGACCACCTGCATCTGCGGATCCAGCAGGTTGCGCCGGTGCCCCAGGCTGTGCAGAAGTCCGGCTTCTGCCTCGTAGATCGTGCCGTTGTGCGCCAGGTTCTCCGACGACGCCGTGCTGCGGTAGTGCGCGGCGGCGAGGCGATCGGTCGGCATGCCGGTCGTCGGCGACACGTGGGCGAAAAAGCCGTGGTCGCGCATGTCGGCGCTGTGGTCGCGGGCGATGCTGGCCAATTCTCCATCCCATTTCAGCGGTTGCACGCCGTGGCGCGCACGGTCGGCGTTGAGCAGCTCGAACGCGTAGGAAGCCGCGTCATCCGCGGTGCGCAGCCC
>CAIXAA010000171.1 GCA_903917305.1 uncultured Myxococcales bacterium
AGCGCGGTGTTGTCGATCTTCTCCTTCGGATGGTGCCCCAGGGCCGTGTGCGCTGGCGGCGACGGCTCCTCGCTGGGCGTCGGCGGCTCGGGGAGCGGCTCCGGAGCCCGTTCCGCAACCGCAACCGCAACCGGAGCCGGAGCCGGCGCCGGAACTGGAGCCGGAGCCGGGGCCAGAACTGGAGCCGGAGCCTGCCTGGCCAGGCTAGCCAGCGGCTGCCGCGTGGGCTCCGGCGTCAGGCGCCGCCACAGCAGCACCGCGGCGAGAAGCACCAGCAGCGCCAGGAAGATGCGACGCAAATGGCGTTGTGGCGGCGGGTTCAGCTCCAGGCCCGGCGCCTGCAGCGGGCGCGCGCTCGCCGCCGCCATGTGCACGGCCTCCAGCCCCGGCAGGCTGGCCGTCGCGCCAGAAAGCGTTTGCGGCTCGTGGACTTCCCCAAAGCCGATCATCTGCGCCAACGTTTGATCGAAGCTGCGCGCTTGCGCTTCGAGCACCGCAAAGGCCGGCTCCAGCTCGGTCGCCAGGACGCGTGCCGGCGACGCCTCGCCCATCCCGACCAGCAATTGCTCTGCACGATCCGCGACTTCGCCCGCGCTCTTCGGCCGCTGCTCGCGGTCCTCGTGCACCAGCGCACGCAGCAGCGCGAGGCCCTCGGTCGACAGCGTGCCGGCCTCCTCCAGCGCCGTCAGCTTGCCCGGCAGCCGCGCGTAGGCGTCGTCCAGCGACTCCGGCTCGCCGACCTCGAGCGCGCGCCGGCCCGTGGCGAGCTCGTACAGGCAAAGTCCCAAGGAAAACAGGTCAGCGCGGCCATCGACCGGCTCGTGGTGCGCGTGCTCCGGGCTGAGGTACGGCAGCTTGCCGCGCAGGGCTCCGGGCGTCATGCGGCTCATCAAGGCCGAGCGCGCCACGCCAAAATCCACAAGTTTTACATGGCCATCGCCGCGAACCATGATGTTCGACGGGGTCACGTCGTGGTGCACGATCGCCAGCGGCTTGGCATCCGGCCCGCGCCGCGTCTGGGCGTGATCGAGGGCGCGCGCCACGCAACCCGCGATGTAGAGGACGGAAGCCTCGCGCAGCCACGGCTTGTCCGCCGGCACCGGCATCGCCCGGCGCAGCGCGCGCAGGTCGAAGCCTTCGACCATCTCCATCGCCAGGAAGTAGGTGTCGTCGTAGAGGCCGAGGTCGAGAATCTGAGCGATATTCGGGTGATCCAGCGCTTCGAGCAGCTGGCCTTCGGCGACGAACTGGCGCACGAGATCGGCGTCTGCCGCCAAATCCGCCCGCAACGTCTTGATCACGATGCGCTTGGCAAATCCCGCGGCGCCCATGGCTTCCGCCAGGTACACCTCGCCCATGCCACCTGTCGCGAGGTGGCGGAGAATGCGGTAGCGGCCGAATTCCTTGTGCACGCGATCAGCCGATGTGCTCTTGCAGCCAGGTGACGATGTCCGCGGCGACGCGCTCGCGATCGGGCTTGGGCTCGTTGAGCAACTCGTGGAAGAAGCCGGGGTACATCTTGACGGTCAGATCGCCGCCCGTCGCCTGCGCGAAGAACTTCGTCGACACAGCACAGTCGATCACGCGGTCGCCGTCACCGAGCACGGCCAGCGTCGGCACCGAGCGCAGCACGCCCGGCCGCGCCAGGGCCTCTTGCTGGGCGCCCAGGAACTCCGTGTACCAGCGCGCCGTCGCGGCTTTGCAATTCAGTGGATCTTCGTCGTATTCGCGTTGGATCTCCGGGTCGCGGCTCACGTCCTTGCCGGACAGGCCGGTTGGCACGGCCAGCTTGGGCTGCAGCTTCGAGGCGGTGTGCGCCAGCGCGATCTTCCACAGCGGAACCTGAATCTTGTTGGTCAACGCGGGGTTCGACAGGATCGCGCCGCGCACGCTGTTCGCCGCGCGGTCGAGGTAGCGCAGCGTCACGAGGCCGCCCTGCGAGTGGCCCAGGACGAAGGGCGCGCCGCCGAAGCGCTGCGTCGCCTTGGCGACGATGTCTTGCAGATCATCCACATACTCGCCGTAGCTGCTGACGAAGGCGCGCGTGCCGCTGCTCTTGCCGTGGCCGCGCGCGTCGTACGCCATCACGGAAATCCCCGCGTCATTCAGGGCTTGGATGATGCGGCCATAGCGTCCGCAGTGCTCCGCGAAGCCGTGGACGAGCACGAGCCCGGCGCGCGCACCCGCCACCGCGAAGGTCTCGCAGTGCAACTGGATGCCGTCGCGCGCGGCGAGCATGTCAAAGGATCCTGAAGGCTGGGCCATGACGATTCCTTTGGGGTTCTGGCTACTTGGGAGCAGGCGCGCCGATGCGGTTCACCTGCCACTTGCCCTTCAATTTCTGGCTCTTGTGCTGCGCCTTCCACGTGCCGGCAAAACCTTGCGGCGTCGCCTTGCCTTCGATGCGCACCCAATCCTCGCCGCGATCGCCTTGCAGCGTCAGCGTCGTACCGGAGATCGTGCCCTGCAGCGCCATGGCATTCTCGTTCTCCTGTCCGGGCTTGGGCGGCAGGCCGGCCCACACCAGCGCGCCGTGGATGCCCGTCTTGGGCGCGCCGGTCTCCTGCGCCACGAACTGCAGGTTGCCGTTGCGCTCGCCCGTCGCGGTGCCGTTGTAGGACACCGGAGGCGTCGCCTGCACTTCCGCCGAGCGCGGATCCGGGCACTGCGCCGCCTTGCGCGTATGGATCACGCCCTGGATCTCCGGGAAGCGCGCCAGGACGATGCCGATGCGCGAAAAATCACCAGCGGAGAAGCCGCTTTCCGAGAAGATCTTCGCCGCCGCCTGCGCGTGGCCCAGCACGTCCGGCTGGCCTTCCTTGTCGACCATCGTGCGCTGCAAGCAGGCGATGTCGACGAACGCCTTGGCGTAGCGATCGACGAATGCCTTGTCGATCAGCCCGACCTCCGGCGCGTAAGCGCAAGCCTTCACTTCGGAATCGATGCGAGCTGCCGTCGCTGCATGTGCCGCGGCCAGCGGCTGCGCCTTCTTGTAGGCCTCGCGCGCCTTCAGATCCGCCGGCGAATCGACGGCGGCAGCTTGCGCCGGGCTCGCCGCGGCCGGCAGCGGCTCCTCCGCAGGTGCCGGCGTCTTGGCGGCATGGGCCTTGGCGCCGTGCTTGGCCGACGCCTCGGGCGGCGCCGGCATCGCGATCACGTCCTCCAGATGCATCACGAACTTCTTGCCTTGCACGACATCGACGGCCAGCCGCTCGGCCTTCTCGTCGCTCTCGCCGCTCTTGCGGGCGCACAGATCCAGCACGCGCGCCGCAACGAACGTGTCCAGCGGCATGCCGAGGTCGGACGGCAGATCCGGCTTGGCGGTCTGCGCGGTCTGCGCGGGCGGCGGCGCCTTCTTCGGCGCTTCCTTCTTGCCGCAAGCCCCCAGCGCGACGACGATGCAGACGGCCATGGCGCAGCGCGGCGCGATCTGGGGCAGGAAAGACATGGGGTTCCTCAAGCTGACGACGGGTAGGGTGCGCCTCTGGCGCTGGAGCGCCGGGCTGCAAGCCCGCTGGCGACGCAAGGCACAAGTCTGCCACGGGCGCGGGCATTTCTCCACAGGCCGCAAAACCGGCTGGATCGCGGCGATCTTCCTGGGCAGCAGCGTCGCGCTGGCCGGCTGCGCCTCCGAGGAAGCGGCCTTCCGTCTGGCGCCGATCGGCGAGCACGACGTCCATGTGGGCGAACCTTGGACGCATTCCCTGGTGGTCATCGGCCAGGCGCAGGCGCCGCTGCGCTGGCAGTTGCTGCAGGGGCCGATCGGCGCTCAGGTGATCGTCGACGCCCAAGGGCCGCGGCTCTACTGGCTGCCGGACGTGTTGCGCCTCGGGCTGCGCCGTCCGGGCCAGCCGCGCAAGCCGGGCATGCCGCTGGCGTTGCAGGTATCCTTGACGGATGCGACCGGCGCGACCGCGAGCGCGTCAGGCGAACTGCTTGTCGTACCAACACCTTCGCCGTAAGCAGCCCCTTTCGGGCGTCTTGCTCGACACTGTGGTATACCGCCGGCTTCGCCCGTAGCCCCTGGCCGAGCTGCGCATTCACGATGATCCGACGCACCCGTCTCGCCTGGATTCCCTTCGCCGTCGCGGCCATCGCGCTGCTCGTGCCTTGCGCGCCGCATGCCGCCGAACTGCCGTCCTCCGCGCTGCGCATGGCCTGGCTGCGGCTGCCGGGCGGCGCGGATCACAGCTCCGAACTCGCGTCATGGGCTCAGGAAATTCGCGTCCGCACCAGCATCGACATCCTGCCGTCGGCGGTCGGCGTGCGCCCTGAAGATCCGGCGATCTTCCACTATCCGCTGCTCTACTGGGGCGGCGACCGCGCGGTGGCGCGCCTGAGCGATCAGGCCATCGTGCACCTGCGCCAGCACCTGTCGACCGGCGGCACGCTGATCATCGACAACACCGGGCGCACGGAGCCTTCGCACGCCTTCGATCAGAGCATGCGCCGCGAGCTGGAGCGCATCTTCCCCCAGGCGATCCAGCGGATTCCCTCCTCGCACGTCCTGCTGCGCAGCTTCTACCGGCTGGAGCGGCCGGTCGGCCGTCGTGCGGATGCCCATGATCTCGAAGGCGTTCGCGTCGGCTCGCACATGGCCGTCATCTACACGCGCAACGACCTCGCAGGCGCGCTGGCGCGAGCGCCCGTGGGCGGCTATGCGCTGGCGGTGGTGCCGGGCGGAGAAACGCAGCGAGAACAAGCCTTTCGCCTCGCGGTCAACCTCGTGATGTACGCGCTATGTCTGGACTACAAGGACGATCACACCCACGTGATGCACCTCTTGCGCTACCGCCGCGGCAGCCGCGTGCCGGAGCCGGCTGCGCCCCAGGGCGACGATGACCCCTAACCACTTCATCGGCGATCACCTCGAGTGGGCGCTCACCTGGGGCTGGGGGCCGCGCATCCTCGTGATGGTGCTGGGGCTTTGCGTGCTCTGGCTCTCGGCGCTCAACCTGCGCGCGCTCGGCTCCTGGCGGCGGCGCGCGACCTTGTTCGGCATCCGCACCTTGCTGGTTGCCAGCCTCCTCGGCGTGTTGCTGCAGCCGACCTGGGTGAGCCTGGGCCAGCGCCCGGGCAGCCGGCGTGTCGCGGTCGTGGTGGACCGCTCGCAGTCGATGGCGCAGGCGCCCGGCGGGCAGAAGCGCTGGGATGCTGCGTTGGCCGCGGCGTCGACGCTGGCGGGCGAGCTGCCGGCGGAGCTGCTGGTGCTGGCCGATGGTCTGGAGAAGGTGCCGAACCTCAAGCGTCTCAAGGAGATGGCTCCCAACGGCGCCGGCACGGATCTGCTCGGGGCGCTTGCGGCGCTGGGCGACAGCCACCGCGTGGCGGGTCTCTCGGCGGTCGTGCTGCTGACCGATGGCCTGGACAACGCGGAGCTGCGGGCGCGAAACCAGCCTGGAAACACGGCTTTGGATGCGGATTCGGCGGACGTCGTCGCCCGCTTGCGCGTGCCGGTGCACAGCCTGCTCATCGGCGACAAAGCGCCGGTGCGCGACATCGCCGTGACGGGGATGCGCAGCGCTTCCTTTGGCTTTACCCGTACCTTCATGCCGGTGGCCGTCGATGTCGAGATCAGCGGCTACGACAAGCAGGCGGGCAGCCTCGCCCTGACGCTGTCCGACAACGGGCGCCCGGTGGCGACGCGTCAGGTGCCGCTGGCCGGGCCGCCGCATCGGGCGATCGACTTTGACTTCCAGCCGTTGCACGTTGGCGCCCACCTGCTCGAAGCCGCCGTCGTGCCGCTGCCGGGCGAGGCGACCGACGCGAACAACCACGGCTACGCGAGCTTGCGCGTCGTGCGCGACCGCACCCGCGTGCTGCACCTGGCTGGCCATCCGTCCTGGGATACGCGCTTTCTGCGCAGCCACTTGCGCGGCGATCCGTCGGTCGACCTCGTGTCGTTCTACATCATGGTGGGGCAAGGCTCCGCCGCGTTCGTCTCGGCGGAGGACACGACGCTGATTCCGTTTCCAACCCGCGAGATCTTCGAGGAATCACTGACGAGCTTTGACCTCGTCATCTTCCAGGACTTCCAGTTCGGGCCCTTCCAGGTCGAGCAGTACCTGCCGCAATTGCGCAATTACGTTCATGGTGGTGGCGCCTTCCTGGTCATCGGCGGCAAGCAGGCGCTGTCGGCGGGCGGCTACTACGGCACGGGGCTGGCGGAGTGGCTGCCGGTGCGTCTGCAGGCGCTGACCGGCGAGGACGTCGGTTTTGCCGAGACGCCGCTGAACCTGACGCTGACGCCGGCCGGCGAGACGCATCCCGTGACGCAATTGGCCAAGGATGCTGCGGACAACGCGGCGACCTGGGCGCGCCACGCCTGGAACGGGCGCAACACGGCGCTCCAAGCGGGCGAGACCGGCAACGTGCTGGTGACCGACACGGCGGGGCATCCGCTGCTGGCGGTCGGCGAGGTCGATCAGGGCCGCAGCGCGGTGCTGGCGACCGATTCGTTGTGGACGTGGGCCTTTCCGCCAGCGGCAGCGGAAGGCGTGCGCGATCGCAACCGCGCGGACTACAATCAATTCCTCGATCAGCTGTTCGCCTGGCTGCTGCGCGACCCGGACCTGGACGCGCTGCGGCTCGAGGTCGTGGGCGACGCGGGGCCGACGCAGCCGGCGCAGATCCGCGTCAGCGCGCGCACGGCGGCGGGTCAGGCGGTGCCGGGGCTCGTGCTCCACGTCGGCGTCTCGCCGCTGAGCCAGATGCCGACGGTGCCGACCTTGCAGGCCTACGCCGAGCAGACCGACGCGCAAGGGCAAGTGCTCGTGACGCTTCCAGATCTGCCGCCGGGTGCCCACCTCGTGACCGTCGAGGCGCCGATCGGCGGCCGGCCGCAGCGGGCGACGGTGCCGCTGGTGGTGCGCGCGGCCGAGCGCGAGGCGTCGCAGCTGCAACCGAGCGATGATCTGCTGCAAAAGCTCGCGGCTGCCAGCGGCGGCAAGGTGTGGCGGACGCTGCCCAAGCGCTCCGCCATTCCGCTGGCGCAGCCGGACGCGGCGGATCTGGCCGACCAGGTGCACACCGACCTGTGGGCGCGGCCGGACGTGCTGCTGTGGCTGGTGGCGCTGCTCGGGCTGGAGTGGACGCTGCGGCGGCGCTGGGGCTTGGCCTAGGCGCTTGCGACTTCGCCGCGCCTGCCCTACCTTGCCGGCACCCAACGCCTGCGGAGGCCCCGAATGCCCTGCCAAGAACACGGATTTCACGGTGTCAGCGCCATTGAAGCAGCGACGTTGCGGGCGCTTGCCGCCCCCAAGGACTTCGCCACGGCCGACACGCCGGAGCAGTACCCGCCGGATGTCCCCGTCGATTGGCAGGAATTGACGCTGGTGGTGGAGGTCGATGTCCTCGGCCGCCGCATCACCGGAACCGCCACCTACGAGGGCACGGTGCGCCGCACGGAGGTCAAGCGCCTGCGTTTCGACGCCGATGGCATCGAGATCCTGCGGGCTTTTGACGGCAGCGGCGAGCCTCTCGGCTGCGAGCACGACGGGCGTACGCTGTGGCTCGATCCGGGCCGCGTCCTGCAGCGCGGCGAAAACATTCGCATCGCCATCGACTTCGACACGCGCGAGCCGCGCGCCGGCTTCTACTTCATCCTGCCGGACGAGCACCATCCGCACCGCGTCGCCCACGCCTGGACCCAAGGTCAGGATGAAGACTCGCGTTTCTGGTTCCCGTGCCACGACAGCCCGAACCACAAGCTGCGCGTGCACGTCCTGGCGACGGTGCCAGAGGCGATGACGGCGCTGTCCAACGGCGTGCTGCGCGACATCTACAAGGCGGCGCAGCCCGGTTGGCGCATCTTTGACTGGCAGATGGCGCGGCCGATTCCGACCTACCTGCTGACGCTGGCGATCGGGCCGTTCGTCGAGGTGCGCCAGGAGGAAGAGCCGATTCCTGTAAGCTATTTCGTGCTGCCGGGCCGCGAGGCGGACGGTCAGCGCGCCTTTGGGCGCACGCACGAGATGATCAAGCACTTCGAGTTCCTGCTCGGCGTGCGCTATCCGTTCGAGAAGTATGCCCAGGTCGCCGTGGAGGAATTCGTCTTCGGCGGCATGGAGAACGCGTCGATGACGACGCAGACCGACCTGACGCTGCACGACGCCCGCGCCCACCTCGACTTCTCCTCGGAGCCGCTGGTCAGCCACGAGCTGGCGCACCAGTGGTTCGGCGATCTCGTCACCTGCCGCACCTGGTCGCATGGCTGGCTGAACGAGGGATTCGCGACGTATTTCGAGCTGTTGTGGCGCGAGCATGCCGACGGCAAGGACGAGTTCGACTACGCCCGGCAGCTCTACCAGCGCAGCTACCTCCTGGAGGACGCGAGCCGCTACCGCCGCACGATCGTGACGAACCGCTACAAGGAGCCGATCGACGTCTTCGACTCGCACCTCTACGAGAAGGGCGGGTCGGTGCTGCACATGCTGCGGCAAGTGCTTGGTGATGCGACGTTTTTCGCGGGGCTCGGCACCTACCTGCAGGCGCACGCGGACGGCAGCGTCGAGACGCCGGATCTGCGGCGCGCGCTGGAGAAGTACAGCGGCACGGATCTGGGCCGCTTCTTCTCGCAGTGGGTGGAGAACGGCAAGGGCCACCCGGAGTTGAAGCTTGGCGGCAGCTGGGACGCGGAGACGCGCCAGTACAAGATCACGGTAGAGCAGGTGCAGGACACGGCGAGCGCGCCGCTGTTCCACCTGCAGCTGGCCGTCGAGGCGCACGTCGAGGGCCAGGCGATGCTCACGCGGACGTTCAAGGTCGAGCGCAAGGAGCAGAGCTTCTACCTGGATCTGCCGGCGCAACCGAGCATGATTCTTTGCGATCCCCACGGCGATCTGCTGGCGGTGGTGGAGTGGGGCTTCGGCGACGCGATGCACCGCACCGTGCTCAAGGAGGCGACGCAGGCGGTGGCGCGCATCCAGGCGGCGATCGCGCTGGGCAAGCACGCAAATACGCAGAACACCGAGGCATTGCGCACGGCGTTGCTGACGGACCCGGCGTGGATGGTGCAGGCGGAAGTGGCGCGCGCGCTGGGCAAGGTCGGGACCACGCTCGCGTTCCAGGCGCTGAGCGCGGGCCTCGCGGTGGCGCATCCGAAGGCGCGGCGGGCGGTGGCGACGGCGCTCGGCCGCTTCCAGACGGGAGAGGCGGCGGCGGTGCTGGCGCGCAAGCTGCTGGAAGGTGATGCATCGTATTTTGTCGAGGCGGAATGCGCGCATGCGCTGGGTGCCACGCGGCAGAAGACGGCGCTGCCGGCGTTGGAAGAGGCGCTGCGCCGGCCGAGCTGGAACGACACGATTGCCGCGGGCGCCCTCGATGGGCTCGCGGCCCTGCAGGACCCGGCGGCGATCGCGCTGGCGGCGCCGCTGCTGACGCCGGATCGGCCGACGGTTTTGCGTTGCGCGGCGGTGCGTTGCCTGGCGTCGCTGGTGACTGAACCGGCGCGCGTGCTCGACGTGCTGGGTCCCTACGCCGCCGACCCGAGCTTCCGGGTGGCGCTGACCCTGGCGAGCGCGCTGGGCGGCCTGGGCGACGCGCGCGCGGTCGGCCTGCTGCAGACGGTGGCGGATCGCGCGAGCGACGGCCGGGTGCGCAAGCGCGCGGAGGAGTCGATCGCCCAGATCCGCGCGGGCCTGGCGGCCGGCAAGCAGGTCGAGGGCTTGCGTTCGGATCTCGATGCCTTGCGCAACCAGCAGCGGGAGCTGCTCGAGCGCGTCGACCGCAGCGACAAGCTGCGCGGCACGGCTGGTTAGCATGCTGGACTGGCGCGATTCGCTGCGCGGCGAGCTGTCCCACCTGCTGCAGCGCGCAGTGGCGGACGGTCTGGGCTCGGCGGCGGCGGTGGCGGTGGCGGGTCCGGATGGCCGGCAGCTGCTGCTCCAGGTCGGGCGGACGTCGCGCGTACGCCGCGTGGGCTCGGCGCTGGGCCGCGAGCAGCCGCACCCGGGCACACCGGTGGGCGAGCACACGCGCTTCGATCTGGCCTCCGTGTCCAAGCCCATGGCCACGCTCACGTTGCTCGCCCAGGAGCTGAGCCGGCCCCAGCCGCGCCTTCACCTCGGTCAGACCCTGGCTTCGCATCTGCCGGAGGCGCGCGGCACGCTGCGCGGGGCGGCGACGATCGGCCAGCTCGTCAGCCATGCCTCCGGTGCGCCGGCGTGGCTGGATCTCGACCTGCAGACCCAGGCGCTGGCCGGCCGGCGCGAGCGCTGCGGTGCGATCGTGCGCGAAGTGCTGCAGGCGCCGCTCGCCTACGAGCCGGGCACGACGGCAATCTACAGTGATCTAGGCTATATGTCGCTGGGTTGGATGCTGGAGGCGCTGCTCGGGGCGCCGCTCGACCGGCTGTTTGCCGAGCGCGTTGCGGCGCCGCTTGGCGGCATCGCGGCGGCCTACCGCCGGTTGCCTGCCCCGCTCGGCGCCGCGGACGACATCGCGGCGACCGAGGTCTGGCCACGCCGCTGCGCGGACGGCATGCCGATCCACGGCCTCGTGCACGACGACAATTGCGCAGCCTTGGGCGGAGTTGCAGGGCACGCGGGCCTTTTTGCCACGAGCGCCGCGGTGCTGGCTTGGGCGCGTGTCTGGCTGGACGCCGTGCTGGCCACTGGCAGCGAAGCCGTTGGCCCGCTGGCCCTTGCGCCGGACGTCGCGCGCCGGCTGGCGACGACGCCGGGCGCGCCTGGGACTTCGTGGCGGCACGGCTGGGACACGCCGTCGCAGCCCGGCTCCAGCGCTGGCAGCCAGGCGCCCGCCGACGCCTTTGGCCACCTGGGCTATGCGGGCACCAGCGTCTGGCTCGCGCCGTCCCTGCGCACTGCTGTGGTTCTGTTGACGAATCGCGTGCACCCAACCCATGACGACACGGCGGGGATCCGCGCCTTGCGGCCGGCGCTGCACGATGCCGTGTGGTCTTGCGTTCACCAGGCCGCACGTTGACCGCCACTCTCGCCCGCTGGTATCCTCGCATGGTTTGACCTGCGTGCAGGTCGGCGCACGGTCCAGCGCGCAGGGCTCCCCACGCTTGCCCTGCACCGCCGCCGCGACCCGCTGGATCAAGGAGTGCTGTTCAGTGTCCGACGCCCGTCCCATCACAAACATCACCGGCTTCGTTTGCGGTAGCTGCTGGAATTCATTCAGCAAAGACGATCCGGGCGTGATGCGCGGCACCCACGTCGTGTGTCCGTATTGCGGCCACGTGCTGCCGGGCGACGCGCAAGAAGGCGAGGACGTGCACTCTGCCGTCCGCGCCGCGCCCCAGTCGATCCTGCGCGATTCCGACAGCTATCCTGCGATGCCGGTGGCCGAGATCGATTCAGCGCCCGGCTTTCCGCGCCTTGAAGATCCTGGCTATGGCTGGCTGCCGCCGGATGCTGGGCCGCAGGCAGCCTCCAAGGCAGGTTTTGTCGCCGGCGATTCCGGGACTTTTGACGACGATCTGGGCGGCGCCACGCTGCGCCCCGATCAATCGCACGAACGCTTGATGGAGATGGTGCGCAACGCCCCGCAGCGCACGGACGCCTCTTCCGATGCCTGGCCTGCGGAGCAGGCGGACCCGGGTTTCGTGGCGGGCGACGAGCTGCCCGCGGACGTCGATGAGCGCACGCCCCTCGACATCGGCTCGCGTGTCGCCGAGATGCTGGCCGGCACCGAGTCCGCCCGCGACGATGCCGACGCCGCGGCGCCGGATCTGCCGCTGGAAGAGTCGCCGGAGATGACCGAGGCCGAGCTGATGGCCTTGCGCGACTGGAAGTTGAAGGCGATGGGCCTGACGTACAACTTCCATGGCCTCGACGCGTTGCTCGGCTGGGCCAGCAACAAGGCCGGGCAGGCGATGTCCGTGTCGAACGACGGGACGATCTGGAAGGATTTCGGCGATTTCTTCGAGGCGGTCAAGGCCGGAGCCCCGGTGGATCGGGCCTTCGAGCAGGCCTGCGAGCCGGGCGCCGCGCCCAAGATGGACACGGCGTCGCGCATGGCGCGCTCGTCCTCGGGCATCAAGGGCGTGCACGCGCCGGATCTGCAAGTGAGCCGCCCGCCCGCGGTGGAGCCCGCTCCCGGTCCGGCCCCGGCCGCGGATCTGGGACCCGCGCGCAACCCGTCCGGGCGCCTCACCGCGGTGAGCGCGACGATGCCCAAGACGTCGACGGGTTCCTCGCGGCGCGTTCCCGCCACGGCGGTTGCGCCCACGCCGCCCGCGACCGCCATGACGCCGACGCGCATCGCGCTCGCGGTGGTGGTCTTCGTGGTTGCCGTCGCGATCGTGCTGAGTCAGGTGCTGAAGTAGCCGCCCGTTGCGGTTGACCTAGGGCGCGCAGATGCCAGCGCTGTCCGGCCAGGGATTCGCGCCGTCCTTCAAGCAGTAGCACACCATCTTGCTCGGGCAGGGCAGGTCCGCCGGCTTGCTGCACACGCACGTCCGGTAGCATTTCTTGTCCACGGCGTCGCAGATGAGCGGTCGATCGTCCGCTGCGCTGCGCCCGCACGCCTCCGGCTTGGCCGGATCGCACGCCGCGCCTTCGCCCAGGTTGCCGTGGAATTGGCAGGTCTTGGCCTGCGTGGCCGGCGTGAAGTAGCAGCCGTAGCCCGCGGAGCACGGCTTCCACGTCGAGAGGTCGCAAGGGCCGCTGTAGGCATCAAGCGTCGCGCTGTCGGCCGCTGCAACATCGGGAGTTGATTGGCTGTCCTTGGCGTCCGCGCCTGGCGCGGCGTCCGGGCCGTGCGCGGCATCGGCGGCCACGTCGGGCGAGGGCTCGGCATCGGCGGCACACGTCAAGCGCGGCGCTGCCGGGTCCTGGCAGTAGTGGCACAGGCAGGCGCGCCCGGCGAGGCAATCCGCAGGGCCGCTGCAGGCATACAACTCCGTGGGATCATTCGCGGAGCGCTGGGCGCCGCAGCCCAGCGCAAAGCCCGCCAGCGCCAGAAAAAGCGCTGCATATCCAGGAAGTTGTTGCATCCATCGCGCCGTCACGGCTCTCCTCTCCATCAGAAGCGCCCGCCCAAGGCGCAGGTGACCCCGCCGGCGCCGATGTCGACGGATGGCCAGAGCCGCGCCGCCGGCGCGTCGTACCGCGTCGGCTCGATCAGCCACAGCACGATGCCCGTGCCGAGCGCCACCGCGCCGACGCCGATCAGCCCTCCGGCCCATGCCTTGCGCGAAGCGTGCGTGGCAAAGGCGGCGTCCGCCTGCCGTTGCGTCACCGTCGGGTGCAGCGTCATGCCGCCGCCGACCAGCGCGTGGTTGTCGATGAAGTCCAGGTCGCCCGCCGCGATCCCCGCGACCACCGCGCCCGCGACCAGCAGCGCGCCGCCGACCGCCCCCGCCGCCACGGCTGCCTTGCGCTGCGTGCTCCAACCCTGGTGGTGCGCGCTCGCGTCCTCGGGCGGATGCTGCACGCGCTCGAACAAGCCCGGCCGGTAGACCGAAGGCGTGTCCGCAGGCGGCGTTGTCGGCTTGAGCGGCGGCTCCGGCGTTGGCTGCGCATCGGCAGGCGTCGTTTCGGCCGGCGGCTTGGGCGGCGTGTCGACGGGGGGCGTCGGCGGCATCGGCGTGGCCTGCGCCTCCTCGGCCTTCAAGCGGGCCTCGATGTCCGCCAGGTGCGTCTCCGCGTCCTTGCGGCCGGCGCGGCTCTCGGCGTCGTCATGGCGATTCACCGACAAATACAGGTGAAACAGCGGCAGCGCCTCGCGCAGCCTGCCCGCGTCCTCGTAGGCGCGCGCTGCGTTGAACAGCAGCGTCGGCTCCGGCATGCGGGCGTAGGCCTGCATGTACAGCTCCGCCGCGCCGGTAAAGTCCTTGTCGTGGTAGTGGTTGCGCGCCTCGGTCGCCAGCGCCAGCGCCTGCTTCTCGTGCTCTTGCGCCGCCGGCGGTGCCGCGTGGGCCAGCCGCAGCGTCAGCGTCCCCGCCAGGACCAGCAGCCACGCCAGCATCCAGGCCCGCGCAGGCATGGGGATCGCGGGCTGGGCGGAGCGCTCGGCGTGCATGGCGGCAGCATTGCTCCGCCGGCGAGGCATGTCAAACCGCGGCCCTCGGGCCGGTTACACCAGATCCAGCACCAGCGCGTCGAGCAGGTGCAGCGCCTCGCCCGGCACGCAGATGCGCGTGCCGCTGACCTGCAGCGGCCGGCCGCGCGCGATGGCCTTGTGCGCCCGCTGCAGCAGCGCCTGGCTGAGCGGTTCGCCGACATCGCGGCGCAACGCTTCGAGATCCAAGCCTTCCGTCAGCCGCAGGCCGGTCAGCACGCGCTCGGCCAGGTGGGTCTCGGCGTCGATGTCCTCGCTCAGTTCCTCCGCGAAGGCGCCGCGCGTCACGGCCGAGAGCCACTTCTGGTGGCTGCGCGCGTTGCCATAGCGGCGACCCAGCCAACCCGGCGTCGCGGCCGGCAGGAAACCGTGCGCACCCACGCCCGCCGCCAGGTAGTAGCGGCCCGTCCAATACGCCAGGTTGTGGCGGCAGGTGTGGTTCAACTGCGCGTAGTTCGAGACTTCATAGCGCGACAGGCCGTACGGCGCGCATAGGGCCGGCAGCGCCGCCAGCATGTCGGCTTGCAGATCTTCGTCAGGCGCTGCCTGGACTTGCCGCTCCACGCGTTGGTGCAGCGGCGTGCCCGGCTCCACCGTCAAGCTGTAGGCGGACAGGTGCGGCAGGCCGTGGTCGAGCACGCGGCGCACGTCCGCCTGCAGGTCCGCCAGCGTCTGCCCCGGAGCGCCGAAGATCAGGTCGGCACTGGCGCTGCGCAAGCGACCCGCCCCCAGCAGTTCGCCCAGTTGTTTCAAGGCGCCCAGCGCACCCGCGCTGTCGTGGACGCGATCGAGCGCGCGCAGGCGCCGGTCGTCCAAGGCCTGGATACCAACGGAGATGCGGTTCACGCCCGCGGCGGCGTACTCGGCCAGGGTGCTGAACTCCGTGGCGCCCGGATTGGCCTCGAGCGTCACCTCCGCATCCGCGGGCAGGCCAGCCCAGCGATCGAGCCAGGCGAGCACCGCGCCGACATTGTTCGCGCCCCACAGCGACGGCGTCCCGCCACCGAAGAACACGGTCGCGATCGGCGCCGGAGTCAGGTCGCGGGCGCGCAGCTGCAGTTCCGCAAGGATCGCCGCCAGGTAGGCGTCACGCGGAATGTCGCGCGCCACCGTCGTCGCGAAGTCGCAATAGGCGCAACGCCGCAAGCAGTAAGGGAAATGGATGTAGACGCTGGTGGCCGACGGCGTCGTCAACGGCGCACCTTGCCGACTTCGGCGGGCAACAGCTGGCGCGGCACGGCGCGGCGGAACTCGGGACCCTCCGCCACGCGCACGTTCACCTTGCCGCGCGGCCCGATGTCGACCAGGGTCAGCGAAGCGGGCTGGCAGGTCTCGCTGCCGGCCAGCCGCGGGCAGCCGGGGGCCTGCACGCTGCCGACGGTCACGACGCCCAGGCCGCCAAAGCGCCCGTCGAAGAACACGCCGGATGCTGCGGAGATGACGGCGCGGACCTGGTGGCGCAGGGCGTGTTCGTAGATGCGGTAGGCGCGATCGGCAATGACCTCGCCGTCGCGCACGGCGGTCAGCGGCCGCGCCGAGAAGACCAGGCAGCTGCTGAAGGCGCCGGCGACCTGCAGGGCCTCGCGCAGGCGGCGCAGCTCGGGTTCGGCGACCGTCTCCGTGCGCGTGTCCACCGCGAGAAGGGCCACATCGCCCAGCGCCAGCACGCCGGTGTCGCGATCGCCGCGCACGACCGAGGTCAGGCGTTCATCCGGATTGCGCAGGATGCGCAGCGCCACTTCGGGCGCGGCGCTCGCCGGATCGAGCTGGGCCGGGCCGTGCAGCAGCGCCACCAGCGGCGCCTCGCGCGTCAGCGCTTCGGCCAGCAGTTGCGCGCTGGCGGCATCTCCCGTGGCAACCACGACTTCCGCGCCCAGCCGCGCCGCCGCGGTGGCCACGTCTTGGGCAGCCGCAGCGTCGAGCGGACCACCGGCGAACAGCAGGCGCGGCCCTTCCGGCGTCGGCAGGCGGTCATCGGCCTGCGGCACGCCGCCATCGATCGGCACGACTTCCAGGCGTTCCACCGGCAGGCGCCGCGACACCACCACCGCTGGGCCTTCGGCGCTGCGGGCTTCCACCGTGACGTGGCGGTCGCGCACACTTTCGGCAAAGGTGTGAGCCACTTCGCGGCCGCTCACCGGGTCGCTGCCGTCCTCGAAGTGCCAGGTGAAGCGATCCCAGTGCGCGCCTTCAGGCACCACCGCGCGCAGGTGGACCGTCGTGTTGGCCCAGACGCGCAGCGCCTCCGGCTCGGCTTCGATATGCAATTCAGGCGTTTGCGTGGCAGCTGCCGGCACCGGCACGGGCGCCGTCATGTCCGGGCCGCGCGCGTCGGGCTCCACGGAGTCCGCCATCGGGTCGACCATGTCGGGCTGCGCGGTCGCGTCGATGTCCGAGGAAGTGGCATCCGCACGCGCCGAAGGGCCCGGCAGCGTCAGGGACTGCGAGGGGGCTGGTCGCTTCCACGCCGCCACCGCGAACGCCAGTGCGGCGCCCAGGACGGCAGCGAGCAAGACCTGTCCCCACGTGGAATTGCGCATGCCCTCCCGCCCGCACCGCCAGAGGCGGCGATTGACCCTCAGGTTGCGGCACGGGTAGTATGTTCCAGCCTTCGGCCGCGCCGCAACACGAGGAACCCTTTCATGGCCAAACGCTCCGACATGCGCTCCGCGACCGGCTGGGCCGTCCTTGCCTGCCTTGCCCTGGTCGCCTGGCCCGGCAGCGCCCGGGCCGATGCCTGGTCGGAGCGCTCGAGCTCCTGCATCAAAGCCTTTGGCACGCCTGACAAATCCGACGAGAAGACGCTGATGATGTGCGCCGACGCGTTCTGCTCGGACGCGCGCATGTTCGCCATCAGCTCCGGCGACAAGTCCGCGATCGAGAAGGGCTTGCGCTTCATGTACGACAAGGGCAGCGACCCGGCGGCGGCGCTGGCGCGCGAAGGCCTGGTGCGGCTGGACGTCATCGTGGCACCGCGCGCCGCGACGGCGACGGCGCAGGGCACTGCCAGCGCGGAGCCGGCGGCCCGCAAGCGCTACGATCCGCCGGAGGCCAATGCCGCCAACCGCAAGGCCGCGGAGGCGCTGGCCAAGGCGGGCGTCAAGCTGCTGAGCAAGCAGAAGTACCCGGCCGGCACGGCGCAGCTGGAGAAGGCCCTGGCCAAGGACCCGCGCAGCGAGTTCGTGCTCTACAACCTCGCGTGCGGCGAGGCGAACATGGACGACCGGCACAAGGACTGCCTGGAGCACCTGCAGGACCTGGCCGACCTCGACACGGATCAGTCGGCCGAGCGGCTCATCATGGCGAGAAAAGACAAGGATTTTGCGCCCATGCGCGGCGAGCCCGACTTCAAGCGCATCACCGGCTACCTGCGCATCCAGGTCATCAACACCATCGGCAAGAACGGCGAGCCGGCCATGGAGAACATCCAGAAGTTGCTGGAGAAGCTCGAGCAGCCCAAGGCGGATGTCGGCGCGGCGGACAAGAGCCAGGAGAACCCGACCATCCTGTTCAAGCCGCACGCCAAGGCGCAGACCTCGCTGCTGGCCGACCTGTTGAACCATCCGCGTGTTCGCATTGATCCGATTGATTTCGATACGAAATATGACCTGATCATCCGCTGGGGCGCCAAGATCACGATGGTCGACGGCAAGCCCAAGGCCGAGAGCGTCGGGCCGGAGACGGCGGACGAGGCGGTGCAGAAGGCGCGCCACAAGCAGAATCAGGTGTTGGCGCAACCGGAGCAGGCCATCAACAAGGTCAACAAGGTCGTCAACACGCCGGAGCGCACCTACAACGAAGGGCAGGCGATGGAGAAACGCGTCGAAGGCACGGTCAAGAAGGCCGAGGGCGCGCTCAAGGGCATCGAGGCGCTGGGCGGCAAGGTCAAGGGCCTGTAGAAGCCCGCTCGGCACAAGGATCTGCTGTTGTTTCATGATATCGCGCAGATGACAGGCATCGAGTGGGCGGTCGTCGCGCTGGCGACGGCGGTGTGCGTGATCGGCTCGCTGCTGCCCAAGCTCGGCAACCTGCTCGGGCGGCTGTTCCTCGGCGAAGATCCGCTGCTGGCGCGCTGGAAGCACGCGCGCCAGGAACGGCGCGAGAGAGCCAGGGCCGCGCTGCAAGAGAAGCGTGAGGCGCGCAAGGCCAAGAAAACGCAGGCCCGCACCGACGCGCTGCAACGAAAGAGCGCCGCCCCGCACTAGGCGACGCAGCCGACCTGGAGTCCCCGCATGGCTGCCCCCCTGACCCTCGCGTCCACGTCGCCCCGGCGCAAGGAACTGCTCGAAAAGCTTGGTTTTACCGTGCGCGTCGTCCAAGGCGGCGCGGACGAGACGCAGCTGCCCGGCGAGATGCCGGAGGACTACGCCAAGCGCGTCGCGCGCGCCAAGGTGCTGGGCGCGGTCAAGCGGCTGCAAGCCACGCTATACACGACGGATTTGGAGGCGCGCCGCCAGATCTCGCAAGGCACGCCGCGCGCCGACGATCCGGTGCGCTGGGTCATCGGCGCCGACACGGTAGTCGTGGTCGACGACGTGATCTTCGGCAAGCCGGTGGATCTGCAAGAGGCGCGCGAGATGCTCGTGCGGCTGTCCGGCCGGGAACACCTCGTCATCACTGGATTCTGCTTGTTCGACTTGAAGCGCAACCGCGAAGGCCTGCAGGCCGTCACGACGGTGGTGAAGTTCAAGGAGCTGACGCGCTCCGAGATCGACCAGTACGTCTCGGTCGGCGAAAGCATGGACAAAGCAGGTAGTTACGCGGTGCAGGGCGTCGGCAGCTACCTGGTGGAGTACCTGCGCGGCTCCTACACCAACGTCGTCGGCCTGCCGCTGTGCCAGGTTGTCGAGATGATGGAAGAAATGGGTGCCCGCGACGTCCTGCCGTGGACCGTGCGCGAGGGCTTGTGATGGATCGGATTCCCGAGCGCCTGCAACAGATTCGCGAGCAAGTCTCAGCGGCTGCGCTGGCGGCGGGCCGGCAACCGGCCGACGTGACGCTGGTCGCGGTGTCCAAGGGCCATCCGGCGGCGGCGATCCGCGCGGCGTATGCCGCCGGGCAGCGCGACTTCGGCGAGAACTACGTGCAGGAGTGGCAGGGCAAGGCGCAAGAGCTGGCGGATCTCCAGGACTTGCGCTGGCACTTCATC
>CAIXAA010000172.1 GCA_903917305.1 uncultured Myxococcales bacterium
AGAAGTAGCCGTCACAGCTGGCAATTCGGGCAGCAGTACGTGGCGCGCGTTCCCAGGACGGAGCGCTCGATCGGCGCTCCGCAAGCCTGGCACGGCTCACCGCCGCGACCGTAGACCGCCAGTTGCTGCTGGAAATACCCGGGCTTCGCGTCGCCGCCCACGAAGTCGCGCAGCGTCGAGCCGCCGGCGGCAATCGCGTCTTCCAGCACGGCACGCACGGACGCCACCAACCGCTGGCAATCCTGGAGATCCAGGTCCGTCACGGCGCGCAGCGGATGGACGCGCGCCCGAAAGCACGCCTCGCTCGCATAGATGTTGCCGACGCCGACGACCCGGTGGCTGTCCATCAGCCACGCCTTGATCGGCGCCTGCCGACCGCGCGTCTGGCGCAGCAGCTCTGCCGCCGAGAACCCCGGACCGAGCGGCTCCGGCCCCAGCACGGCCAGCAGCGGATGTTCCACCTTGGCGTCTTGCCTGAGGATATCCAGACAGCCGAAGCGCCGCGCGTCGACGTAGCGCAGGTCGAGAAGCCCCGCCTCGCTGCGCAGGTGCAGCCGCCAGTGCTCGTGCAGCTGCCAGTCCGGCGTCGGCGGCGTCGTGAACAGGCGCCCGCTCATGCCCAGGTGGATCAACGCCGTCGCTGCGGGCTCGAAGTCGAGCAGCAGGTACTTCGCGCGGCGCCTCACTGCCGATAGCCGATGGCCTTCCAGGGCTTGCACGGCTCGGGTCGGGATCGGGTAGCGCAGGTCCGCGCGCCGCAGCGTGGCGCCCAGCACGAGCGCACCGGGCAACTGCAGCGACAGGTAGCGACAAACCGTTTCGACTTCGGGCAGTTCAGGCATCGGCTACGGCGGTCCTGGCAGGGCGCGCGACGCGAGCTTGGAGCACTCCATCGTCCGCGCGAGCAGCGTCATGTCCGCAAGGTAGCGCATCGGCGCGGGCTGGGCATCCAGGAAGGCACGCTCGCCGGTCCCGGACTGCATCGCTTGCACCAGGGCCATCCCTTGCGCGGCGCGCTCTTGCGCGTCACGCCGCACGCACGTCGAAATGCGGAACAGCAGGCGCACGCGGGCAGCGCGGTCCTTGCCGTCTTGCGCCCCAAGCAGGTCGATGTTCCTGCGCTGCGCGAAGTCGAGCAGCGCGGCCTGGACCGCCGCGGCACGCTGCTCGAGCTGGGCCAGCTCCGGCACGGACTGCGCCTCCATGCGCCAAAGCGGCAGCGAGTCATACTGTTCCGGGCGCTGCGTCATCGGCGGCTGGCGACCGGCGGTGACGCGGTACAGGGACTCGACCAGCGCGAAGTAGGCGCGCAGCAGCCGTTCGATCTCCAGGTCGCGCAGCGCGGCGTTGTCGAGGACGCCCGGCTTGTCGGTGATGATCGGCCCGTCGTCGTCCGGCGGCAGCAGCGAGGGCGCCGGCTGCGGCGCACCGGGCGGCGGCGGCTCCGGGCTCGGGTAGCGAACACCGGCGAAATCCTGGGGCGGCGGAGGCGCTTGCGGCGCATGCGCAGCGCCCGCGCAACCACAGAGGGCAAACCACGCGAGGCCAGCAGCGAAAGGCGAGCGAGAACGAGGGGTCACTTCGGCAAGCGACCCGCGTTGGACGGACCGCCGAACGGCGCGATCCAGGAGGAGCGCTCCGCCGCCTTGCCGGTGCGGAACGCGCTGACCTTCGAGCCATCCCACACGTACAGCGTGCCGTCCGGGCCGAGCACGGGCGACGGATGCACGCCGGGGTTGATCCAGGTCATCGAGCGGGCCATGAAGTTGTCGGACACGCTGACTTCGCCCACGGAGGCGTCGTACATCGCGAGGCCGAGCAGCTGGCCCTTCTGGTCGAGCGCGGCGACGGCGCCATCGGTCGCGACGAACAGCGTGCCGTCCTGCGCGACGACCGGGCGGCCTGCCGGGTGGTGCTGCGTCGAGGTGGTGTCGACCGGCTGGGAGCCCGGGGACATCAGCTTGTACGGCGCAAACTCCGTGTTGTTCGTGGAGAAACCGTCGTAGGTCCACTGCATCTTGCCGCTGTCCAGCGCGACGGCGTAGAGGGGGTCGATCGGCTGCTCCTTGCGGGTCTCCCACACGGGGAAGTACGCGACACCATTGGTGACGGTCGGCGCGGCGGCGACGGTGCAATCGGCGCACGGCGGCGTGAACGACCAGGCGACCTTGCCATCGGCGCCGACCCGGCGGAGCACGTGGTTCTGCGCCGTCACGACGTAGGTTTCGCCGGAAGGACCGGGCGCATAGTCGAGCACGCCTTCGTCGTCGTCGTAGGTCCAGAGCGCCTTGCCGGAGGCGTCTTCCGCGGTGAGCGTGTGGTAGACGGGCGCGCCGGCGACGGAGCTGGCGGACATGGGCTGCGACAAGTAGCG
>CAIXAA010000173.1 GCA_903917305.1 uncultured Myxococcales bacterium
CGCTGCAGCCACCACGCTCGGCGACGAGTCGCTCCAGCTGGGCGCCGTCTTCGCCCGCACGGTCGGCGGCAGCGCGTGGATCTACGGTGCCGAGGACGGGGCGCTACGCCGCGCACGCCTCCGCTGCGAGTAGACGAGGTGATGCGCGTGGTCGTGGACCGCGCATCCAACACCAACACCGACGCGCCGAACGCGACCTGAACATCGGGCACTCACCGCGCTCGCGCCGCCGCCGCAGGCCAAGGTGTCGCGGGGGCGGCCCGAGATCGCCGTCGAGATCTCTGGGTCACGCGTTGCGCCTGGCCGGCCCACCAGGACGCTTGTTGGTGCATTGCTGGGGTTTTCTGCGTCTCGCAGTGTCGGCGGCGTCGGTTGCCGTCAGCTCCGGCGCTGACGGCAGTGTACAGGCTCGCTGCTGGGACGGAAGCCGGTGAGCTCGCGTGGTCGTGCCGGGTGTGGGCGATCTGTGCGCGTTTTCAACGCCCCGTCTGCCCTCGCGGCAGCCAGCGGCTTCGTCGCCGCCTACTTTGCGCCAGACCGCTTGTTCGTCGTTGGCAATGCCGCAGGCACCGCGACCGGCGCAGCCGGCACGTCGGCCGTGCTCGAAGCCACCGCGAGCGCTTCTGAAACCGGCACCGGTCCGATGCACTTGAACAAGTACCCGCGCGCCCAGCGGTAGAACTCGTACAACTGCGCCGACGACATCCGGTCCCAGTCGCTTCGAAACTGACTCGTCGTCCACTCGTGGCCATACGTCCCGGTCATGACGCTTTGACCCGCCTGCACTTCGTATACTTTGCCGTCGTGGACGAACCGCCTGGTGTTGTCCCGCGCAAACTGTTCGGCCCGCGCCTTGGAGGCACGATCCTCCTCCGCTTGCCGACGCCTCAGCAGCTCAGCGTTCGCCGGTGTGTCGGCGGGCATCGTCATGAACGTCGCTACCTTGTCAGCATACGACATCGTCACGAACTCGGCCTTGAGTTCTTCGTACTTCGCCTCGTTCTCTGGAGTCGGCATCAGGCAGTACTCGTAGCCGCCGCCCTCGGGTTTGCTGATGCGGACATCCTCGAATGCCGGCGCCAGAGATGCAGGCAGGCGCGCCGCGAGCACCGCCAACTTCTCGAGCGCCGATAGCACCGCGTCGCTCGTGACCGGCTCCTGAGCCGGCCGCGGGACCGCAGAGTCTGCGGGAGCCGCGATGTCCTCGGTCGGCCGCGCCTGCTGACGCACGGACTCGCTCGTCATGCTCGTGGTTGCTGCTGCTGGCGCAAGGACGGTCGGCGCCGGCTCGTTACGGACGCGGCGCACCGGCGGACGCATAGTCGAGCAAGGCGGCACCGGGCCCTGGAGGAACTTGCGCGGGTCGCTCTTGGCCGCCACCCGCGGCGCATGCGCCGCCAGATCCGGCTCGACGTTCGCGGCCCGCGCCGACTGCGGGGCTCGTTCCTGAGCGCGCAATGGCGCCATGCACTCTTCGACGTGCCTGCCCCGCGCCGCGTCCCTGAGCTCCACCTGGTGCGGAAGCTCAGGCGATTCTGGGTGCGGCGCAGGTGGCGCTGCCGCCTTGCCGCTCGCGCCATCGGCCGTGGCGGTGTCGACCGCCTGGTCCCTGGTGTCATGGGGGATCTTGCTCATGCTGCCTCCTTGTTGCTCGCCACGCCGTCGGCGTGCGCATTGGTGAAGTTCACAGCGCCAATGACCGCGAAGCCATTTGGTCCGTCGATCATGACGCCAACCCACTGGCCCGTCGCGCGGACCATCCTGACGCCGACACGGAGCTTGTGTCGGTTCAACTGGACGGCCTCAGCGAGGGCGTCGGCCCCGTTGCCACTACCGTTCATCGAGTTGCTCCTCATCCGCTCC
>CAIXAA010000174.1 GCA_903917305.1 uncultured Myxococcales bacterium
CGGGCGGCTCGAGGCCGACGTCTACGAAGGCGCGCTGGAACCGGCGACGCCCGATGGCCGCATGGCCGGCGAGCCGCTGTCGAACAGCATGTCGCCCAGCAATGGCGCTGAACGCCGCGGTCCGACGGCGACGCTCAACTCGCTGGCGCGCATCGATCACACGCATATCGGCTACGGCAATTCGCTGAACATGCGCCTGCCGGTCGGCGTGCTGAAGTCGGAGAAGGGTATCGAGAGCGTGGCGCATTTGGTGCATGCGTACTTCCACAAAGGCGGCTTCCACGTGCAGTTCAACGCGGTCGATTCAGCCACCTTGCGCGCTGCCCAGGCGCGGCCGCAGGATTACGCCGACCTCATCGTCCGCGTCTCCGGCTACTCCGCGTACTTCACCCGCCTGGGCCGCCGTATCCAGGACGACATCATCGGCCGCACCGAATTCGAGACCAGCACGTGAGCGAGTCCGACGCCTTTCGCGTCTTCGACATCCAGCGCTTCTCCATTTACGACGGCCCCGGCATCCGCACGACGGTCTTTCTCGCCGGTTGCGCGCTGCGCTGTGGCTGGTGCCAGAATCCCGAGGCCTTTCGCGGCGAGCACGCCACGGTGCTGCGGCCCGACGCGGTGATGGCAGAAGTCCTGAAGGATCTCGACTACTACACCGTGAGCGGCGGTGGCTTGACGGTGTCCGGGGGCGAGCCGCTGCTACACATCGCGCCGGTGCAGGCCCTGCTGACGGCTGCCAAGCGTCACGGGCTGCACACCTGCGTGCAGACCTCCGGCGCGGTCTCGCAAGCGCACCTCGCCGCCGTGCTCGACCTGGTGGACCTGTTCCAGTTTGACCTGAAGCACATGAACAGCGCCCGGCACAAGCAGCTCACCGGTGCTGGAACCGAGCGCATCCACGGCAACGCGCGGTTTCTGCGGGACCAAGGCGCGACGGTGCAATTCCGCATGCCGCTGCTGCCGGGCATCAACGACGACGCGGAGAATCTGGAGCGGACCGCGGATTTCCTGCTTGGGCACGGCGCGGCGGACCTGCGGCTCGTGCCGTATCACCGGCTGTACGTGGACAAGTACGCAGCGCTGGACCTGACGCCCGGACTGCCGGCGCTGGTGCCGCCGACGGCCCAGGATCTGCAGCGGGCGACGGAGCGGCTGGCGGCGCGTGGGCTGGCGGTTGCGGTGGATGGGTAACTACCCCGGCCGGATATGCCCGAACAGCGCCTCGTGCACGTCCAGGGCAATCTGCCGGCAGTTCGAGTAGCGGTCAGCTGCTTTCTTGGCCATCGCCTTCATCACCACCGCCACGGCATCTGCTGGCAGGTCGCGGTTGAACTTGCGCGGATCCGGCACCGGTTCCACGGCGTGGGCGACGAAGATATTGCCGTCGGCGAACGGCAGGTGCCCGGTGAACATGCGGAACAGCACCACGCCGAGCGCGTAGATGTCCGCGCGGTGGTCCACCGCCGAGCCGTCCAGCTGCTCCGGCGCCATGTAGTACGGCGTGCCGGCCAGCACGGATTGCTCGCCAAAGCCTTCGTCCATCGCCCGGGCCAGGCCAAAATCCAGCAGTTTCACCGTACCGTCGTTGGCCACCAGCACGTTGTCCGGCTTGATGTCGCGGTGCACAAGCCCCTGGGCGTGCGCGTGGTCCAGCGCCGCGCACAGCTGATCGACCACGCTCATCAAGAACACGATGTCGCGAATCGGCTGGCCCAGCGCCAGGTGCGCCGTCAGCGGCACGCCGTCGACGAACTCCATCGCATACCACAGCACGTCGTCGGTGTTGCCCATGTCGTAAATGTGCACAATATTCGGGTGGTTCAGGCTCGCCGACAGCTTCACTTCCCGCAAAAAGTACTTGCGCGCCGTCTCGGACGGCATCGTCCCCTGAATCATGAACTTCAGCACGACCTGCCGGCCCAGCAGCTTGTCCGTCGCGCGGAACACCACGCCGTTGCCGCCCTGCCCCAGGCGTTCCAGCTCGCCGTAGCGATCGGCAAGACCCTGCGGCACGCCCTGCGGCCAGCCATCCGTCGTCAGCGGAATCTCGTTGGAGCCCAAGCGCCCATCGCCCTTGCCACCCGGATAAATCGCCGTCTGCTCGCTGACCGCCACTTCCTCAAAGCTCTCCGTGTTCTCCGCGTTGGCCAGGTTCATGGCAATCGTCGGCGTCGACGAACTGGTATGCGCCAA
>CAIXAA010000175.1 GCA_903917305.1 uncultured Myxococcales bacterium
ACGCCGACGGAGAGGCGATCGCGGCGCCCGGCCAGCTCCTGCAGCCCGCGCACGGTCTCGGTCGCCTTGGCGAACTGCCCTTTGCGACCGCGGATTTCGTCGTGCAGCTCGCCGACGCCGTCGAGCGACACGTTGATCGACAAGGACGTCGCGCGCGGCAGGCTGGCGAGGATGCGATCGACAGCAGGAACAATGACTTCCGGGTGGCCGCCATTGGTGGGAATGGCAATGACGCGTGGCTGCGCGTGCCTTGCGTAAGCCAGCGCAATGTCAGGCAGATCCAGGCGCAGGAACGGCTCGCCGCCGGTCAGGATGACAAAGAAGAAGCGCGGCAGGGCGCGCGCGATGCGTACGATCTCGACCAGCGTGAGGTCGCCGCGCTCGACTTCGCTCCCGCGCCGCTGCCAGTCAAAACAGTGCGCGCAGTTGCAGTCACAGCGCGAGTTGACGAATTGCACCAGCAGTTCAGGGCCCTGCCCGGTGCGGTCGAGAACGCGCCGGCTCATGCGGGCAAGGTGCGTGAGATCCGTGGCGATTCGGCTCATCGCGCGCCTCCGCGCAGGGCGTCGCGCGCCTCGGCCAGCACGCCGGCTGCCGCGCCCGCGCCTGCCGCCGGGTAGGCAAGTGCGCGAACGAGCAGGTGAATGGCCGCTTCGCCGGCCCCGCGTTCGGCGTGGGCCAACGCCAGATCCTCGCGCAGCAGCCACGCCAGCGCCGTCAGGCCGGCAGCGGTCAGCGGCACGCCGGCCCATGGCGTCAGCGGCGTCGCGGCCACGCCGGCCAGCGCGGTCAAAGAGCAGGCCAGCGCCGCCGCCTCGCTGCCCCGCGTCGAGCCATGGGCCCGTTGCGCACCGCGACGTTGCCGCAGCAACAGACGTGTCCATGCGTGACTCTTGGCGAAATCGTTGCGCAAGAGGCCCTCGGGACTGAAGCGGTGGCCGTGCCGGGCGCGGGCCTCGGGCACCTGGACGATGCGGCAGCCGGCGGCGCTGAGGCGCAAGCCGAGGTCCATGTCCTCGACGGTGGCGCCGGCGCCGAAGCGGCCGACGTCGAACCCGCCGACGCGGCGAAAGGCGCTGCAGCGCACCGCGCCCAGGGCCGTCCAGAACCAGGCGATGTCGCGGCCGCTCCTGCCGTGGTTGATGCGGATGCTGCGGTCCTTGGTGCGCGACCACGGCCCGAGGGCAGCGTCGCAAGGCGCATAGACGCCGACCGCGGCATCGACGCCAGGCGCTGCGAGGGCGGCCAGAAGTGCGGACACCGCCTCGGTTTCGACTTCGACATCGGCGTCGACGAACAGCAGGACGTCGGCGTCGGCCGCTGCCGCGCCGCGGTTGCGCGCGGCGGCTGCGCCTTGGGAAGCGCCCTGAGTGGGCAGGACCGTGGCGCCGTGCCGTGCGGCCGCCGCTGCGGTGCCGTCCCGAGAACCATCATCCACGACAACGATTTCGGCTGCGGCAAAGGCGCCTGCCGCGGCTGCCAGTGACGCTGCCAGCGCCGCCAGACAAACGTCCAGCGTCGCCGCGGCGTCGCGGGCGGGGAGGACGACGCACAAGCGCGGTCTGGCGTCAGCTGCGGCGGCAGGTGCGGTCACGTCGCCCCTTCCAGCAGCACGCGCCGCGCCAACGCCCTCCAGCGCCCGACCTTGAGCAACCCCAGCGCCCCGCGCGGCTGGCCGTAAAAGGCAAGCATTCCAAGCAGACACAGCCGACTCTGCTCCGCCGCCGTCATCGCGTCGGGCTCGAACGGCCGGCCGTAGTGGCTCCAGCGCCGCTCATCGCCGCTGAGGCGACCGCTGCGCTCCAGCTCCTCGGCCATGCGCGAGCCGGGAAACAGCAGCGCCGGCATGAAAGAGGCCAGCGTCAGCGGCAGCTTGCGGGCAAAGCGGATCGTCTGCAGGCCATCGGCAAAGGTCTCGCCGGCAAAGCCGAATTGGAAGCGCGCGCAGGCTTGGATGCCGGCGCGGTCGATGCGCTCGATCTGGCCGGCGATCTCTTCCGGTGTGATCTTCTGGCCTTTGACGTACTCGAGCAGGCGCGGCACCGCCGTCTCCGCCATCACCAGGATGCGGCTGCAGCCGGCGCGGCGCAGCAGGGCAAGGCGCGCGTCGTCCACGTCGAAGCGCCCGAGGTAGAACGTGAACTTCATGTCCAGGCGCGCGTCGATCAGCCTGTGCAGCAGCGCTTCCGCCTCGCGCCCCGGCCGCACGAAGACCGGGTCATCGTCCATCACGTTGAGGACGCGCACGCCTTTGTTCTTCGCCAGATAGGTCCACTCGCCCAGGATGTCCTGCGGCGTGCGCGCATCCTCCGCCGCCGCCGACGGCACGGCGCAGAACGCGCAACTCCGTGTGCAGCCTAGACTTGTCACCGTGTGCGCAAAGCGCGGATGGCTGAGGAACATCAGGTTGGGCTGGTAGCCGTCCCACGAGACGCGCGCCGCCAGCCGCTGCCCCCAATCGTCCGCGTGCGGCGCGCCCGTCACCGAGTGCACGACGCGTTTCGTCCCTGGATTCGCGAGCCAACGCCGCAGCGACTCCTCCGCCGGCCCGATGAACAGCGCGTCCACCTCCGGCGCCGCGTCCAGCAGCCTGGCACCGCGCAGCGTCGGGTGCGGCCCCCCCAGGATGCGCCGCGCCTTGGGCAGGCGCTGCGCCAGCAGCGGGAGCAGCGCGCGCGCCTCCTCCCACAGCGCCGTCACCACGGAAAGACCTATGACATCGGGATTGTAGGCCGCAATCTGCTCGACCAGCTCCGCGCGCGACCGGCCGTAGCCCTCCACCACGTGGACCGTGTGGCCGTCCTGTTCCAGCGTCGTCGCGAGGTGATGCAGGCCCAGCTGCGGCAGGATGCCTTGGCCGGACACGCCGCCGTGATCCCAGCGTCTGCGCCTTGTTCCGCTCGCAGCCGCGAGCAGGCCGTAGCTCCACGGCGGCGTGCACAAGACGATTCGGGTCATGCAAGTCCAATGCAGGCGTTGGGGCCACTCATCGTCCGGAGTGTAGACACGCCTACCGAAGTCGTATAGAGGTTGATTGCCAGAGGCCGCAGGCCGATTCGCGATCGTGGCGAAGGCCGGATTTCCGCGTGCGCAAGTGAGGTTCCATGTCGCAGCCCAAGGCGGGCGTGGTGGTGGTCGGGGCCGGCATGGCAGGGCTCTTCGCGGCCCGCCGCCTGCAGGAGCTGGGCCTGCAGCCGCTGGTGCTCGAAAGCGCCGCGGAGCCGGGCGGCCTGCTCGCCTGGACCCGCGTCGGCGCCACCGATCTGGAGCTGTTCTACCACCACCTCTTCGGCGCCGATCGCCTGACGCTCGGGACGCTCAAGCAGTTGGATATTCCTGTCGATTGGCGCTCGACCAGCACCGGTTTCGTCGACTCGCGCAAAGAGGGCATCGCGCGCTTCTCCGGTCCGCAGCACCTGCTGACGTTTTCGCACCTGGCGCTGCCGGATCGTTTGCGTCTGGGCGCCGCGCTGGTGCGCGTGGCACTGCAATGGCGGCAGAGCGCCGATCCCGCCGCGCTCGACCACATCACCGCGCAGGCGTGGATGGCCTCCTGGGGCGGTGCCGCGATCTACGAGCGCTTCTTCGAGCCGCTCATCGTCAAGAAGTTTGGCTGCGAAACGCCAGATATTTCAGCGGCCTGGCTCATCGGTCGCCTGGGGATGCGCGCCGGCAGGAGCTGGGAGGGCGAGCGCCTGGGCTACCCGCGCGGCGGCTTTCGTTCCCTCGCGTTCGGCCTGACGGACGCGGTGCGGCGCAGCGGCGGTGAGGTGCGAACCGGCGTGCGCGTTCAGGAAGTCGTCGTCGAGGACGGCCGCGTCAAGGGCGTCCAGGTCACGACCGGGGCGGATCCGGCGCGGACATTCCTGGCGGCCGACGCTCTGGTGCTGACGCCGCAGCCGCGCGCGCTGGGCTCGCTGCTGGCCCACTCTGGGCTGGACGCAGAAAGCGAGCGAATGCGCCGGCTTCCGTACCAAGGCACGCTCACGGTCCTGCTCGGCTTCGAGCGCCGCCTGACCGACTACTACTGGCTCAACGTCATGGATCCAGGCGTCTCTTTCGGCGCCATCATCGAGCACACGAACTTCCAGCCGGCCGCGCTGTACGAAGGCCCGGTCGTCTACCTCGCCAGCTACCCGGATCCGGGCGATCCGCTCTGGCAACTGCCGGATCACGAAATCGTTTCGCGCTTCGTCGCGGAGCTGCAGCGGCTGCTGCCGTCGGCGCGCGGCAACGCGCTGCGCTGGAGCCGCGTCGCCCGTTGCGACGAAGCCAGCCTCATCTACCGCACCGGCGTCGCCAAGCTGCTGCCGCCGCGCCGCGCACCGGTGCCGGGGCTGTACTACACCGGCATGTTCCGCGCCTACCCGAAGCGCCCTGTCGAGAAGATTGCTGTCGATGCCTATGGTTGCGCCGAGGACGTCGCCACGGACCTCGGCCTGCGCGGTGGAGCCTGACCTGACCGCGCCCTCACCTTCCTTGGAGCCGCCGTGACCGACACCTCAGCCAAGCGCATCATCCGCGTCGTCGCCGCCGAAATCACCGATGATCACGGGCACTACCTGATCACGCAGCGCCTGCCGCACGCCGCGATGCCGCTGCTGTGGGAGTTCCCGGGTGGCAAGGTCGAGCCGGGCGAGTCCGACGAGGACGCGCTGCGCCGCGAAATCCGTGAGGAATTGGACTGCGACATCGAAGTGGTCGCGCCCACGGCGGCCGTCGAGTGGGAATACGAGACGTTCCGCATCGATCTGCGGTGCTTCGCCGCGCACATCCGCAGCGGGACGCCGCGCCGCATCGGCGTGTGGGACTTCCGCTGGGTCAAGACGCCGGACTTCGGCAGCTACCGCTTCCCGCCGGCCGATCAGGAGTCGATCGATCGCCTGCTGGGCGCGGGTCCGACCAACCTGGCGTGACGCGCCGCTACGGCTGCGTCTTGCCGCAGATGCCGGACGGAATTGACACGTAGTCGTTAGAAAACGTCATGCAATTCGGCAGTTCCGGATTCCAGGCGACGCATTCGTCGTCCTTCTGGCAGGCGCGCGCGCACATCTTCGTCACCGGCTTGGACCCGTCGCGCTTCGGGTTGCCGCCGAGCGCTGTCTTCTCCATGACGCACTTGAACGTCGTGTTCATGTCGATGTCGTCGGTGCTGCAGACCGCGGCCGTGCCGGTGCATCCGCAATTCTTCGTGCAAAAGCCGATGGTTGAGTCGTAGCCGGACAGCGGTGAGCCGAACACGCAGGAGCCGTACATGCAGTCGCTGTTCTGCGTGCACTTGACGCCGTGCTTGCCGAGCGCCGGGTTCGCGGTCTCGACCGGGCACTGGAACGGGTCGCTCTTGGCCACGTCCGCGCCGACATCCTGCGGCCCGGCGGCATCTGCGGCATCTGTCTTCGGCCCGGCATCGGGCGGCGTCGTGCTGTCGACGCCACCGCCGACATCCGCCGTCGTCACGCTGTCGAGGGATCCGGTGTCCGCGCCAGCGACCGCACAGTACGGCTTGCCCGTCGTCGAATCGTACTTGAGGACGGACCCCGTCATGCACGACGGCGTGCCGGAGTTGGTGGCCGTCGAGCTGCTGCAGGCAACCATCGCCACCCACAAGATCGCCGCCAGCTGCATGTGCAGGGCCCACTGAATCCGCGTCGTCATCTGCGTCTCCTTGTCAGGCCGCGGCGCGATCAAGGCGCGATCGCCCTGGCCTGAACGACTTCGCAGTGTGTCCGACCGCGCCCCTGCACGTCAAACCGCAGCGGCGTCCCGAGGCGTCGATGCCCCGGACGCCGCCAGCGCATCTTTCGCGGCAGCCACAAGCGTCAAGCGCATTGACCATCGGCCCGCGACTTGGTACATGGCCGCGCGCGGCGGCGACCGGGGCCTTGAGCCTCGCCCAGCTTGCCCACCTCGATCGATCCGCACGAAGCAACAACCCCGCCAGCCATGGCGACGAAACAGACGGGTGCGTTCATGCTGTCCAGCCTTCCCTTCGGTGTGCACGACCAGGTGGTCGATCTCGCCTCGCAGGCGCACCGGGCCGGGCTCATTGATCTCGATGTCACGGTGTTCATTCAGGGCGGCCTGTTCCTCGCCCTGGTGGTGCTGCTGCCGCGCATCATCTTCCGGCCGATGCTCGAGCGCATCGAGCAGCGCGAAGCCCGCACGGACGGTGCGCGCGCCGAAGCCAAGGCGATGCGCCATGCCGCCGACGAGCAGGTGACGGCGTACGATCAAGCGACGGCCGAAGAGAAGCGCCGGGCCCTGGAGGAGCGCGCGCAAGTGCGCACCGCGACCCAGCACAAGGCCCAGGACATGATCGCCCAGGCGCGCACGCAGACGGCCGCGCGCATCGACGCGGGACTGGCGGCGCAGCGTGAGCAGGCGACGGCCGCGCGCAAGCAACTCGCGGGCGAGGCCGAGATCATCGGCGCGCTCATCGCTGACAAGCTGGCGGAGGGCTAGGTCATGCAAGCACGCCTCAAGACGCTGATGCTGGCCATGGCCGCGCTGGTTGCTGCGCCGGCGACGGCCTTTGCCGCCGACGAGTGCAAGGTCGGCGACTTCTGCCTGCAGATCCAGGGCTACTACCTCATCGACTTCGTCGCGTTCATCGCGATCCTCGTGTGGGCCGGCCGCAAGCCGATCGCCGCGATGCTGGACAAGCGGTACCAGGACGTCTCGAAGGACATCGCCGCCGCCAAGGAGCTGCGCGACGCCGCCCAGTCCAAGTACGACGAATACCGCCGCCGCATCGACCGCCTCGAAGAGGAGCTGGCGCGCACCCTGGCCGAGGTCCGCGAGGGCACGGAACTGGAAGTGCAGCGCATCCTGGCCGAGGCCGAGATCCAGGTCTCGCGCATCACGGCGGAAGAGCAGCTGCGGCTTTCCCAGGAGAGCAAGCGGCTGCGCGACGAGCTGGCCCACGACGCGGCCGTGCTCGCGTTGCAACTTGCTGAAAAGTCGGTGCGTTCCCGCCTGGACGCGGTGGGACAGCAGAAGCTGCTCGATCGCGCCCTCGGCCATCTCGAGAACCTGCCCTCGCAACAGGGCTAGACACCAGACGCGCACGCAGCATCCGGAGCAGGCATGAAGACATCCTCCTCGAAGGTCGCACGACGCTACGCCAAGGCGATGGTGGGTCTGTGCGATCAGCGCGGCGACGGCGAGGCGGTGCGCGCTGCGCTCGGCCGCTTGGAGCTCGTGCTCGACGGTGCGCCGGAAGCCTTGATTTTCCTCGCGAATCCCACGATTGCGCTCAGCGCCCGCAAGGCGGTGCTCAAGGCGTTGCTCGATGGCGCGAAGGTCGACGGCTCCGCCTTCAACCTCGTGTCGCTCTTGCTCGACAAGGGTAGGATCGCCGAATTGCGCCACATTTCAACGGCATTTGCCGCCATGCTCGATGACCGCTCCGGCCGCGTGCAGGCCGAAGTCGTGTCGGCCACGGCCCTCACGGACGCGTCCGTGCAGCGCCTGCGCGCCTTGCTGCAGCGCATGCTCTCCCGCGAGATCGTGCTGCATGCGAGCGTCAACCCGGACCTGATCGGCGGCCTGGTCGTCCACGTCGGCAACACCGTCTACGACGCCTCGGTCCTCAACCATCTGAACCGTTTGCGTCACCGCCTGGTGGCCCAGGCCTAGCCTTTGCCCTTGTCTTTCCGGCCCCTAAGGCCGCAGCCGTCGTCGCGACGGACCGGAGCTTGAACATGGATATCCGCGTGGAGGAGGTCAGCCGCGTCATTCGCGACCAGGTCGCCGAGTATGGCGCCAAGGTCGACGTGCAGGAAACCGGCCGGGTTCTGACGGTCGGCGACGGCATTGCGCGCGTGCATGGCTTGGAAGCTGCCCTCGCTGGCGAACTCCTCGAGTTCCCGCATGACGTGCGCGGCATGGTGCTCAACCTCGAAGAGGACAACGTCGGCGTCGCGCTGCTCGGCAACGCGTCGGCCATCCGCGAAGGCGATCTGGTGCGTCGCACCGGCCGCATCGTGGAAGTCCCCGTCGGCAAGGCGCTTCTCGGCCGCGTCGTCAACGCGCTCGGCCAGCCCATCGACGGCAAGGGCCCGCTGGTCAACCCGGACGGCAGCCCGCTGCAGTACCGCCGCGTGGAAGTGAAGGCGCCCGGCATCGTCAGCCGCAAGTCGGTGCACGAACCGCTGCAGACCGGCTTGAAGCCGATCGACGCGATGGTTCCGATCGGCCGCGGCCAGCGCGAGCTCATCATCGGCGACCGCCAGACGGGCAAGACCGCCGTCGCGATCGACGCGATCATCAACCAGAAGCTCGGCCACGAGACCGGCGACAAGCCGGTGTACTGCGTCTACGTCGCCATCGGCCAGAAGGCCTCGACGGTGGCGCAGGTCGTGCGGCGCCTGACCGAGCACGGCGCGATGGCGTACACGACCATCGTGACCTCGCCCGCTTCGGAGCTGGCCCCGCTGCAGTTCATCGCGCCGTACTCCGGTTGCGCGATGGGCGAGTACTACCGCGACAACGGCATGCACGGCCTGATCGTCTATGACGACCTGTCCAAGCAGGCGGTTGCGTATCGCCAGATGTCCCTGCTGCTGCGTCGCCCGCCGGGCCGCGAGGCGTTCCCGGGCGACGTCTTCTACCTGCACTCGCGGCTGCTCGAGCGCGCCTGCAAGCTCTCGGACGAGAACGGCGGCGGCTCGCTCACGGCGCTGCCGGTGATCGAGACCCAGGCCGGCGACGTCTCCGCGTA
This sequence comes from uncultured Myxococcales bacterium, assembly GCA_903917305.1. Classification (GTDB taxonomy): domain Bacteria; phylum Myxococcota_A; class UBA9042; order UBA9042; family UBA9042; genus CAIXAA01. The sequence continues at coordinate 8,723 of CAIXAA010000175.1, forward strand.
CATCCC
>CAIXAA010000176.1 GCA_903917305.1 uncultured Myxococcales bacterium
CAACGTCGACACGGTCAGCCAGCATACCAACAGCATTTTCGCGCCAAGCGTCAGCTGGAACTCGACCATCCACTTCACAAGCACGCTGCGCTATTACATGTACCCGAGCGCGACGCGCACGCTGCTCGTGACCGCCAGCGCCAGCACCCACGTCAACCGCAACGTCCACCTCGACTACACGGATCTGCCTGGGGAAACAGGCAAATTCACGCTTGAGGTCCACTCCAGGTTCGAGCAGAGCATCTTCGTGCGCTTCTGGGGTCTCGGTCCCGACACGTTGGCGCAAAACGAGACGAGCTACACGCGGCGCACGACCTTCGCGTCTGCGCGCGCCGGCTACAACCTCGTGCGGCACCTGAACATTGGCGTCAAGGCGGAGCTGCGCTTCGACACCTTGCTGCGCGACCGCGTGACCGGCTTGCCGCTGGCGCAGGACGTCTTTCCCGTTGTGGCGGGCATGGCGGGCGCCAGCTACGTGGCGGAGGGGGTCAGCCTTCGCTATGAAACACGCGCACAGGCTGAGTTTTCGCGGCAAGGCATGGCCTCGGAGCTGACGCTCGGCTGGGCGCAAGCCCTCAGCGGCACGGAGCCATTTGCGCGGGCAGAGTGGCATACGCGGGCTTTGTTCATGGAAACCGAATGGTTGCAAGGCAGCGCGCGCCTGCTGGTCAACTACGTCTTTGGCCAGCGGGTGCCGTTCTACTACCAGAGCACGCTGGGCGGCGAGAACCTGCTGCGCGGCTTTCCTGAGGATCGCTTCATCGATCAAGGCGCCTGGACCTTCGAATTCGAACAGAGAATCCGCTATTACCAGGCACACATCTTCGGCGTGGCGTCGGACTGGCGCATCGATCCGTTCCTGACTTGCGGCCAGGTCTTCCAACATCCCGGCTCCGCGGTGGATCACGTGCGCGTCGCCGGCGGCGTGGGCTTCCGCGTCTTCGTCGGCCCGACCGTGCTGGGCCGCATCGACGTCGGCTACGGCGGCGAGGGCGTCAAGGTGTACGTCGTGCTCGGCTACCCGTATTGATCCTGCCCTTTGCCGCCGGGAGACCTCCGACCTCGGCTGTTCGACCGCCGACCTGACTTGACCGCTGTCGGACCGGGGCGTAGCGTGGCTCTCACCCAATGGACCAGCCCATGGCAGAGAACGTCCGCGGCGTGGCATTCACGCAGCATGCGACGACGCGGCACGGCTGCGGCAGCTGCGCCGAAGTGGAGGCCGCCATGCCTGGCAGCGTGCGCACGAGCGCGATGCGACGCCGTTTCCTTGCCTGTGCCTGCGCGCTGTCGTGCATCGGCGCGGCGACCACTTTGGCCGCGGAGCCGACGCCACCCGCGGTCGACACCGTGCTGGCCAGGTTGGACGACCTCTACCGCTCGCGGTCGTCGGTGGCGCGCATGGACATCCGCGTCAGCGGCCCACGCTCTTCGCGCGCGATGCGCATCCGCGCGTGGACCAAGGGCCTCGACCATGCCCTCATCGTCATCGAAGCGCCGCCGCGCGAGGCCGGCATCGCGACGCTGAAGGTCAAGGACAACCTCTGGAACTACCTTCCGAAAGTCGCGCGCACCATCCGCGTCCCAGCCTCGATGATGCTCGGCTCCTGGATGGGCACGGACTTCACCAATGACGACCTGGTGCGGGAGTCCTCGTACCGCAACGACTTCGTCGCACGCGTCGTCGGCCGCTCGAGCGAGCCGCCGGGATGGAACCTGTCCCTCGAAGCCAAGCCGGGCATCGTCGGACGCTGGGCGCGCATCGACCTGCTCGTCTCCGACGACATCTTCAGCCTGTCGCGGCTGGAACAGAACCGCTGAGGGCACATGGCACTGCGGAGCACGATGCGCATCGCGTGGCGCAACCTGGGGCGCAACCGTCGGCGGACGGCCCTGGCGCTGGGCGCGATCGCCTTTGCGGAGCTCGTGTTGGTGTTCTACGAAGGCATTCTGACCGGTTACACGGACTACGTCGTGCGCGCCGTGATCGGACCGCTGGTGGGCCACGCCCAAGTGCACGCGCCGAAGTGGCGCGAGGATCGGGCGCTCGATCGCTTCCTGCCGCAGGTGGGCCAGCGCCTCGCGGCGATTCGCGCCCTGCCGGGTGTGGCGCATGCGACGGCGCGCATCTACGGACCCACGCTCGTCGCCAAGGGCGAGGACGGCGAGGCGGCCGTCATCATTGGTGTCGACTTCGCGGCGGAGCGCAGCAGCGGGCTGCTCGCCGGCGTGCCGCTGCCGCGCACGCCTCGCTCGGGTGAAGTGCTGCTCGCCCTGGGCACGCGACCGCGCCGCATCGTCGCGCTGGTGGTCAGCGAGGGCCTGTTGCTGGGCGTCATCGGCCTCGCCATCGGCGCGATCCTCGGCAGTGCCCTGGTGCTGTGGACCGCGCGCACGGGCGTCGACTTCTCCGCGCTGACCGGCCGCAGCGGCGACACCATTAGCACCGCCGGCCTCAAGGGGTCCATGGAGGTCTTTCCGCGGCTGTCGATCGACGGGCTGTGGCGCAGCCTGCTGGCCGTGCTCCTGACTTCGCTGCTGGCGGCGTGGTGGCCGGCCATGCGCGCCGCGCGCCTGCAACCTGTGGAGGCGATGCGCGCATGATCATCAGCACCGTCCGCCTTGCCCTTCGCAACCTCGGCCGCAACGTGCGCCGCACGCTGCTCTCGGTCGTCGGCAGCGGCATCGGCTGCGCCATCGCCGTCACGCTCACCGGCTGGCTGCCGCGCCGCGACGACAAGCTGCGCCTCGTGGATGGGCCGGCGGCGCTCCAGCGCGTGCGCGCGATGCCGGGCGTGCGGGTGGCGGCGCCGCGCGCGCGGATGCAGGGGTTGCTGGCGATGGGCACGCGCGTCGCCGGCGTTGAGCTGACTGGCGTGGACCCGGTGGCCGAGCCGCGCGCGCTGCGCTTCGTGCGCGACGCGGTCAAGGGGCGCTACCTCCAGGCCAGCGATGGCGACGCGGTGCGGGTCGATGCCAGCCTGGGCGCCCATGCCTCGGCGGAGGTCGTGGGCGTCGCGGGCGCGAACCTCGACGGCTGCGCCATCGCCGGCCGCCTGCGCGGCTACGTCGGCCCCGTCGACGCGGAGATCGTCGGCGGTTGGCGCGCCCGCGACGGTTTCGTGGGCGCGACGGCGTCCGGGTCGGTGGGCGGCGCGGAGGTCCACGGCGAGCTGGCCGCGCTCTTCCTGCCCGAACCCTGGCGCTGGGGCGGCGCGTTGGCGGACGACAAGGTCATCTTGAAGGCGGTGGCGGGCGCCTGGTACAACTTCGACGTCGGCGATGGCCTGCGGCTCGTCGGCGAGTACCACTACTCCGGCTTTGGCGTCACGTTCCCCGTCTCCGCGCTCGACCTCGCCGCCGACCGCGCGTTGCGGATGCGCCTGAACCGCGGCGATACGCAGATCCTCGGCCGGCACATGCTGGCCGTCGTGGTGAACCATCCGTTGATGTTGACGCTGTCGGCGGCCGTGCAAGGCCTCTGTGATCCGACGGATGGCTCCGGCGTGGTCGCGCCGACCCTTGTCTGGGATCTGGCGGAGAATGCCTCGCTGGTGGCGGGTGGCTATGCCGGCTGGGGCGCCGCCCCCAGGCGGCTTTGCGCTGCGCAGCCAATTGGGCGGCACGCCGCTCGGGGTGCTGATCCAGCTGCGTGTGTACGACCAACGCAGCCTCGCCGCAGACGGCGCACGACGTCGGACTGCGGCGGCACCCGCGTCCAGCAGGCTACTCGGTCGACCGCAAGTAGCCACGGATCGACGCGACGAGCACGAGCGCGATGAGGACCGTGCAAGCGATGCAAAGCAGGCAGATTGACTTGATGTGCGCAACTTCGTTGTAGATGTACACGACATTGAGCATGAGCCCCATGGCAGAGAGGATGCTCGCCGAATAGAACAGGTTGCGGGTGCGCGTCCGCTTGAGCGCCGCGTAGCCGATGGCGGCGAGGGCGGGATAGACCAGGAGTGCGATCGAGCACACCGGCGCGCCGAGGAACAGCGCATAGGGACTGGTCAGGACACTGGTACAGGACACTTCCGAGCTGACGTCGCAGAAGCTGCGGGCGCTCGCGCCCCAGGTCGCTTGAGCGAACAGCCCCGTGAGGTACGCCGCATTGAGCGCCCCCAGAATCGACAGGGAAAGGATGGCCTTGGCGTAGGTCTTGACGGTCGCGGGCTGCATGCAAACGCCTCCTGCGCGGGTCGGTCGCCGGACGATGCCAGACTGGACCCGCTGTCCGAAATTGGGCCTTGTTCACGCGAGCGCGATCGAAGCCGACGCCGCCCGCCGAGACGATGCCGCCGTGGTCCGCATCGAACGCCGCGACGCCGCCGATGGGAAGCCGAAGCCCCAATGCGCGTCGGGCATGGTCAGCGCGGCTCCGACGAGGCCGGGCAACTCCTCGACATGGCTGATCTGTTCCCGCACCTTGTCGTCCATGGCGTGCAGCAGATCCTCGCTGGCGGAGAAGCGGACCTCGCCGCAGCCGTCATGCGGTGCAAGACGCCAGATGCAATCCTGAATTCGTTCGATGCCGCGCATGTCCATGGTGCCTCACACATCGACGACGCAGCGCGCCAGCCAGGCGTTTCCGTCCTGGCGCACGGAGAGTTCGGTCAAGGTCGCGCCCTTCACTTCGATGCCGCGCTCGAGGTCGCCGCGCCACGGCTGGCCCCACGCCTGGCCGATCCAGCGCTCGCCCTCGCGGCGGAGCGCAAAGCGGCAGAAGACGAGGTCATCGATGTGCGCGATGGCCAACAAGGCGTTGAGCCAGGCGACGAACGCGGCCTCGATGCTTGCGCCGCGTCCAACGATGCCGATGTCGGCGTCGTGGTCGAAGTAGCCGGATTCCGAGCGCTCAGCCGGCGCGCGCCATGTCCTTGTCGGCATTGGCCACCTCAAGCAGGCGTTGCAGCAGCCGCGCCCGCGCCGACGAGGATCGCCCGCGCCTCCGCGTCCGTGACCTGCGTGAAATCCATGTAGAACTGGCCGACCGCGTGGAACGGCTCGGGAACATGGAGGCGGATGACCTCATCGGCGAGCAGCTCCAACTCCGCCACGGCGCGGCGCGCGATGACCGGAACGGCGACGATCAGCCGCGCCGGCTCTTCGTTGCGGGCGTCGTGCAGCGCGGCCTGCATGGTCATGCCGGTCG
>CAIXAA010000177.1 GCA_903917305.1 uncultured Myxococcales bacterium
CTCCACGACGGGCAAGGCCGTGCGCGTGTCCAGGCTTTGATCGCGGCGCTGGCCGGTGATCCAGGCGGGGCGGCCGGCCAGCGCGCGGCGCAGCGGCTCGACCTTGCGGATGCCGCAGCATTCGGAGTGGCCGTCTTTGTAGAAGGAGAACAAGCCCTTGCCGGTCACGAGGCGCTGCACGGCCTCGGCGTTCGGGCTGTAGACTTCGAGCGTGACGCCGTAGCGTTCGCGCACGGCTTCGTAGAGGCGCAGCGTCTCGGGGTGCAAGCGGCCGGTGTCCAGGCAAAGAACGCGAAAGTCCAGGCCTTCCTCATGCGCCATCGCGATCAGCGCGACGTCTTCCGCACCCGAGAAGGCAATCGCCGCCTCGCGACCGAACTCCGCATGGGCGGCCGCGAGGATCTCCTGCGGCGGGCGCGATGCCAGCCTGTCCTGCAGCGCTTTGAGTTCCGCGGCCTGCATCCGGTGTTCCCAAGGCCGTTCCACCAGCCCGAGAGCGAAAGGTATCAGCCGCGCGGCCGCTGTCCACCCCCGCACTGACGCAAGCCCGTTGCCAAGCCCGCGTGCTCCGACCTACTCTCGCGCCTGTGCAGCCGCGTCCGCACGGAGGTCCAGCCATGCTTCCAACCCTTTCGCGTTCCTCTTGTGCCCTTGCGGCGCTCGCCCTGGCCGTTGCCGCTTGCGGTGGTGCCACGGGTCGGCCGCCTGTGGGCGCGACGGGTGGGCAGTACGACACCCAATGCAAGGCGCTGATGCAGTCGCACGCCGCCGATCTCGCCTCGGGTCGCTACGTCCCGGTGGAGCTGATCGCCCGTCCGTCCTTGCAGGCGCAAACGCCCGCGCCGCGGTCGGTTCTGAACGAAGCCGAGTTCGCGGCGGCGCTGGCGGGTCCGGGCAGCGAGAAGCCGACCACGCTGGTGCTGGCGCGCGGCGGCACGGGCAAGTCGATGCTGGCGCAGTCGATCGAGGCGCAGACCTGCAAGCAGATGGCGGTGTTCCGCATCGATCTGCAGGCGGACATCGCGGCGCGCGGCGAGTCGGGACCCCAGAACCAGCTGGCCGTGCACGTCGCGCACCAGATGAACCTGAATGAGTCCGACGGTTTGGAAGCGGCGCTGCAACGCGCGCTCTACGAGACGCCGACCCTGCTGCTGCTCGATGCCCTCGACGAGGTGCCCGTGCTGCAGCGCCCCGGCATCGTGGCGCAGATCGACGACTTCGTGACGCGCGTCGTGCCAACGGCCAAGGCGATCGTCCTGACGCGACCGCCCGTGTTCAATAGCGATTACGGCTTGAAGACGCTGGGCGCGCGGCTGGAGATCCCGCAGCTGACCTGTGCCGAGACGGACGCCGCCATCCAGCGCCAGGTGACGGACGCGGCGGAGCGCGAGAACTTCCTCGCCTTTGCGCACCGGTACAGCCTGGACCGCAAGATGGAGGAGCCGGAGCGCTGCTACTACCCGCACCTGTCCACGTACCGCGATCTGCAGGTGGTGCAGCGACTTGCGCGCAACATGGGGTACGACAAGGCGGCGTCGGCGCTCAAGGACTTCCAGCCGGGCCGCAGCCAGGTCTACTTCTACTTCGCCACGGCGCAGTTGATCAAGGATCTCCAGGGTGTGGCGGTGCTGCCGGCCGTCGCGCTGGACATCGTCGAGCGCATGGTCGCCGCGCACCGGCCGGACAAGGGCCAGCGCAACCTCAAGTTTACGTTGCAGTCTTGCGTGGATGTCGCCGGGCTGGAGCCGGCGGCGGCGCAGGGCGTGTGCGAGCGGCTGCTGCAGTCCTCGCTGTTCGCCTCGCTGGGCGAGGGAACCTGGCATTTCGACAACCAAAGCCTGGGCGACCTGTTCCTCGGGCGTTGGGCGGCGTCGAGCCTCGTCGTGAACCAGAAGGTGGACTGCAGCCAGATGGAGCAGCGCAGCGCGCTGCTCGAGTCCAGTGAAGTCGCGGGCTTCCTCGTCGGACAGTCGGCGGGTCAAGCCTGCTTCGCCGAGGTCGCGCAGGCCATGTGCCGCAAGGCGGGCTACGCGCAGAACGTGTTCGAGCAGCTCGATCAAGGGCTGCCGACCGGGCCGCAGCGCACCGCGATCCTGGCGGCGGCCGAGAAGAAGCTGGCGACGCTGCCGCCCGATCCCTGCGCGAGTACGTTGCTGGATCGTTTGAACAAAGCCGACGATGGGGTCGAGCCCGTGGCGGCCACGCCGGAGCCGGCGCCGCCGCCGCCGCCCGCGCCGCACAAGCATGGGAAGAAGCCATGACCGCACCGGTTCTCGTGCGCTGCAGCTTGCCCGCCCCGCCGGAGCGCGTGTACGACCTGTTCACGCGCGCCGACCAGCTTGTCTTGTGGTTCTGCGAAGATGCGGAGAGCGATCTGCGCCCCGGCGGCGAGATCCACGCCGGCTGGATCGACGAGGACGGCGAGGCGTGGACGCGCAGCGGTCGTTGGACCGAGCTCGATCCGCCGTTCTGCGCCAGCCTGGAATGGTTCGGCGCGGGCGACGAGGTCGAGACGTTCCGCTTCGCGATCGCACCGCATGAAGAAGGCTGCACGATCAGCATCATGAGCCCCGGCTTGCCACCGCGCGAAGCCGTGCCCACCGACGTGCTGCTCGACGCCGTGCGGCAGGGCTGGGAGCACACGCTCGAAGCCCTCGCCGGCCTGCTGCGGTCCGAACGCCCCTGACAGGTTCGCCCTTTCCTCGAAGTCGGACTTGATTGGTCCGCGTTCAGCGTCTATCTTGTGCACCTCGCCTGCCCCCGAACGGAGCATCCATGCCGTCGTTTCAAGACCACCTGTCCCGCATCAAGGCCCGCATCGACGAGATCAGCCCGGAAGACGTGCAAGAGAAGATCGAGGAAGGCGAAGGCTTCGTCCTTGTCGACATCCGCGAGCGCGACGAGATCGAAAACGGCTTTGTCGCCGGCGCGCACCTGCTCGGCCGCGGCCACCTCGAGGCGAAGATCGGGACGGTCGCGCCCGAATCGGACGCCGAGATCATCCTCTACTGCGCCGGTGGCGTGCGGTCGGCGCTGGCTGCGAACGCGCTCTTGCAGATGGGCTATACAAACGTCAAGTCCATGGCAGGCGGCTTCGCGCGCTGGGCGCAGTACGGCTTCCCGGTGCAGACGCGGAAATCACTGACAAAGAGCCAGCTTGCGCGCTACAGCCGGCACCTGCTGATGCCGGAGGTGGGCGAGGAAGGGCAGCTCAAGCTGCTGGGCGCCAAGGTGCTGCTCATCGGCGCGGGCGGTCTGGGCAGCCCGTCGGCGATGTACCTGGCGGCGGCGGGCATCGGCACGCTGGGTATCGTGGACGGCGACACCGTGGACATGTCGAACCTGCAGCGGCAGTTGCTGCACACCGAGGATCGCGTCGGCACGCCGAAGGTCGAGAGCGCGCTCAAGATGCTCAAGGGCATCAACTCGGACATCGAGATCAAGGCGTACCCGTTCCGGATCGACAGCTCCAACGTCTTGGATCTGTTCAAGGATTACGACATCATCCTCGACGGTTGCGACAACTTCCCGACGCGCTACCTCGTGAACGACGCCTGCTACTTCCTCGGCAAGACCAACGTGCACGGCTCGATCTTCCGCTTCGATGGGCAAGTGACCGTCTTCAAGCCGAATCACGGCCCGTGCTACCGCTGCCTCTACCCCGAACCGCCGCCGCCCGGCATGGCGCCGTCGTGCGCGGAGGCGGGCGTGCTCGGCGTGCTGCCCGGCATCGTCGGCGTCGCGCAGGCGATCGAGACCATCAAGGTCGTGCTCGGCATCGGCCATCCGCTCATCGGACGTCTGCTGACCTTCGACGCATTGCAGATGAAGTTCCGTGAGTTGCGAACCCGCCGCGATCCGACCTGCCCGCTGTGCGGCCCGAACCCGACGGTGACGCAGCTGATCGACTACGAGCACTTCTGCTCGATGGAGCGCTGAGCTTGACAGATGGCTTGTCTAGATCGCTAGTGTGGCCCATCCATTCGTCAAGTGTGCGCTGCAACTGTCCGATCATCCAGCGATATGGATCTGGCGGTCCTTGCCCAAGTGTCAATAGATGCATGTCAAGCTCTGGCGAAATCACTAGCGATACATCCAAATGACGAACGATCAGATCGCGCTCGATCCCGGCTTCTTCCGTCGTGATGTGCTCGTGATCGCACGTGAATTGCTTGGGGCCATCCTCGTGGGCGAGAGCGACGCCGGCACCGTCCGCCTGCGCGTCGTCGAGACCGAGGCCTACCACGAGCGCGAGCGCGGCAGCCATTCCTTCGGCGGTCGGCGCACGGAGCGCAACGCGGTCATGTTCGGCGACGGCGGTGTGGCGTACGTCTACTTCATCTACGGCATGTACTGGATGCTCAATGTCGTCACGGGCTTGGAAGGCGAGGGCGCGGCCGTGCTGCTGCGCGGCGCCGTGCCCATCCAAGGCGAGGAGCTCGTGCGGCAGCGGCGCGGCTGGCTGCAAGGTCGCTCGGCGCCCCGTGATCTCGCGAAGTGGTGCGACGGGCCGGGCAAGGTCGCGCAAGCGCTTGCGGTCGACCGTCGCTTGAACGGCGTGCCGCTGCAGGTCGGGCAGCCGCTGTGGTTCGAGCGCGGCCGCGCCGTGCCGGACGCGGAGGTCGTGACGGGGCCGCGCGTGGGCATCGACTATGCCGGCGACGACGCGCTGCTGCCGTGGCGTTTTCGCGGGCAAAGTGGCGTGAAATCAAAATCCTAGCAGGACCGGCTCGCGCTGCAATCGCACGCCGCTCGCGTCCAGGACGCGCTGGGTCACGTGGTCGGCAAAGTCCAGGACATCCGAAGCCTTCGCCCCGCCGCGGTTCACCAGCGCCAGCGTGTGCTTGTTCGACAGCCCCACGGGCCCATCGCCGTAGCCTTTGGGCATGCCGGCATGCTCGATCAGCCAAGCCGCGGAGAGCTTGATGCCGCCCGGCGCAGGCCAGCTCGGCATGGTCTCGCCCAG
>CAIXAA010000178.1 GCA_903917305.1 uncultured Myxococcales bacterium
CAGCCCATGTCGGCGCCATCGGCTATTGCTTTGGCGGAACGACGGTGCTGGAGCTCGCCCGCAGCGGTGCGCCGGTGCACGCCACCGTGAGCTTCCACGGCGGTCTGGACACCAAGACGCCGGACGATGCGCGGCAAATCAAGGGCAAGATCCTCGCGCTGTGCGGCGCCGACGATCCCTTCGTGCCGCCCGAGCAAGTGGTGGCGTTTGAACAGGAAATGCGCGCCGCCAAGGTGGATTGGCAGCTCACCAGCTACGGCGGCGCAGTGCACGCATTTGCGGTGCCGGGCGCGGGAAATGATCCGTCGAAAGGCGCGGCGTACGATGCGAAGGCGGACAGGCGTTCCTGGGCGGCGATGCAGGCTTTCTTCGAAGAAACGCTGCGCTGAGAGCTGCTGAACGCCTTCAGCGAGCCGTCGCTTGCAGCGCCTGCCGCAGCAGCCGGGCAAACACTTCCGCGCGGTAGGCCGCCGTCGAGCGCACGTCGTCAATCGGCTGCAGATCCAGCGCTTGCGCCTGCCGCAGCGCCGCGTCGTCCAGGTCGGCCAGCCGCCGCCCGCGCACCGCGGCCTCCAAGTGCGGACAACGCTTGAGCGTCGCCGCCATCGCCACCGCCACGATGCGCGGCTCCGCCACCACGCCGTGCTGCCAGGTCAGGTGCGCCGCGAGCCCGACCTTGGTAATCGCCTGGTAGGCGCGCGTCCCCACTTTGCGGTACCACTGCCCCGGCCGGCCGAGGCTGGCACGCGGCACGACCAGCGCGGCAATCAGCTCGTCCGCGTGCCGCACCGTCTGGCGATAACCGGTGTAATACTCACAGAGTGGCACGCGGCGCAGGCCAGCCGTCGACACCAGCTCCACTTGCGCATCGAGCGCCATCAGCACCGGCGCGGCATCCGCAGCGGGCGACGCGTTCTCGACATTGCCGGCAAAGGTGCCGCGCGCCTGGATTTGCGTCGCGCCCACCACCGAAGCCGCATGCCACAACGCCGGCGCCTCGCGCTGCACGCGCGGATCACGCAGCGCCTGCGCGTAGGTGCACAGCGCGCCCAAGTGCAAGCCCTCGTCGTCAAAGGCAAGGCCGCCCAACTCCGCGCGCAGACCGGTCAAATCCAGGAAGCGCGCCGCCATCGGCTTGCCGAAGTGCGCCTCCACCAGCACGTCCGTGCAACCCGCCATCGGCCGCAGGGCCGCGCCCTCTTTGGCCAGCAGTTCCAAGGCCTCCGCCAGCGTCGCCGGCCGTACCGCGTCGATGTCGTGGAGCAGGCTCATCCGCGGCTCCCTTGCGCAGCGACAATCGCGGCTTGGACGGCTTCGATGATGGCGCTGTAGCCGGTGCAGCGGCACAGGTTTCCGGCCAACGTGCGCGCAACCTCGTCTGCCGGCAGCTTTTTCTCCACCATCCACGCGGCGGTGATCACCATGCCCGGCGTGCAGATGCCGCATTGCGCGCTGCCGTGGTCAAGGAACGCCTGCTGCACCGCGTGGCGCAAGCCGGGGCTGCCGATGCCTTCGATCGTCGTGATGTCAGCACCTTGGGCTTGGATGGCGGGCACGAGGCAGCTGTTGACCGGCTCGCCGCCGAGCAGGATCGAGCACGCGCCGCACTCGCCTTCGCCACAGCCTTCCTTGGTGCCCATGAGGCCCAAATCGTCGCGCAGGACGTCGATCAGGCGGCGCATCGGCGGCGCCTTGAACTCGCGCGCGACGCCGTTGATGGTGCAGGAGATGCGCACGACTGGGCGGTGGCTCATCGATTCCCTCGCATCGTCAACGCCATCAGCCGCTCGGGCGTCGCGGGCACGGTCGCGACGTTGACGTCCAGCGCCATCGCCACGGCGTTCAGCA
>CAIXAA010000179.1 GCA_903917305.1 uncultured Myxococcales bacterium
AATAGGTGCGTTTTTGACGGATTCAGCTTTGCCGTGAACCATTGCCCCCTCGCCGGCAACACAGGAGTGCCGAGCAGCAGCCGCACAGGGGATGCGGCCGCTCGCGAGCCATGAGGGGCCACATGAACACGTTGCGAATCTCCTGTTCTTTCTTGGGTCTTGGCGCGTTTCTCGCGCTGTCTGCCAGCGGCTGCGGCGATCTGTTCGACTCGCCGAACACCGCGAAGGCTTCGCTGCACGCGCACAGCGACGGGGGCAGCACGCCCGATGGCGGCGAAACGCCGGCGCCACCGCCCGGCATGGTGCTGATTCCCGGGGGCAAGTTCCTGATGGGCTGCGTGCCCGGCGACCCGTCCTGCACGCCCGGCGAGCAGCCGCAGCACGCGGTGCAGCTGGCCGGGTACTACCTGGATGCCCACGAGGTGACCATCGCGCGCTACGCGGCGTGCGTGAAGGACGGCGTGTGCATGGAGCCCACGACCTCGACGACGTCCGCGGCGAACTGCAACTGGGGCATCGCCGGTCGCGAGCAGCATCCCGTGAATTGCCTGACGTGGGCGCAGGCCGATGCATTCTGCCACTGGGACAACAAAGCCTTGCCGACCGAAGCGCAGTGGGAAAAGGCGGCGCGCGGCGGTGTCGACGGCAAGAAGTACCCGTGGACGCTGGACAAGATCGATTGTTCGCTGGTCGTGTGGAACGGCGGCGCGTCGACGAGCGGCAAGGGATGCGATCACAGCGGCACGCTTCCTGCGGGATCGAGGCCAGGAAATGGCTACGGTTTGTATGACATGGCTGGCAACGTCTGGGAGTGGGTCGCGGACTGGTATGGCGATGACTACTACGCCGCTTCGCCGGCCGTGGCTCCGACCGGGCCGACTTTTGGCTCGAATCGCGCGGCGCGAGGTGGTGGTTTCGCCGATGGCGAGGCGCGGAACTTCCGGGCGTCCGCGCGGAATTCGCTCTATCCAACGGATGGTGCGGCGGACTTGGGTTTTCGCTGCGCGCGGGCGGTTCCGTGAGTTCGTTCGTCCGCGTTGTCTGGTGCGCCGGCCGCAGTTGATCCGGAACCAGTCATAGTCGTTGCGGTTCGTTGACGGGCGTCCCAGTGTGCAGCAAGATGCGCGCGGCCTGCTTTGTGCGACCCTCCGGGTTTTCGCCAGGGGCATTTGTAGCGCGGTCGGGGCCGCGACATTTGGGCCGAAACGGATACCGGAGAACGACATGGCGGATGGATTTGCCGCAGCGCAGGCAACGGACGAGGACCGGTTTCGCCGGCTTTTCGAACACGCGGTCCTCGGCCTCTTCCGGTCCACGGCCGAGGGGCGGCTGCTCGATGCGAATCCGGCGTTGCTGCGGATCCTGGGGCTGCAGGGCATGGAACCGCTCGCTGTGGCGGGGCTGTGGTCGCTGTTCGTGGACGCGGCCGAGCGCGACGCGCTGCTGGCGGCGATTGCCGCGGGTCCGCTCTCGGGATTCGAGGCGCGTTTGCGGCGGGCGGACGGCAAGGCCATCTGGTGCAGAATCAGCGCGTTTCCCGTGCGCGGCGCGGATGGCGCCGTCGAGTGCATCGAAGGCACGCTGGGGGACGTGACCGCCACGAAGGAAGCGGAGGCGACGCTGCGCGGGCAGCTCGCCACGATTATTGATTTCATTCCCGAAGCGCTTGTCGCCGTTGACCGCGCGGGCAAGGTCATCATCTGGAACCATGCCGTCGAGGTGATGACCGGCGTGCCTGCATCCGAGATGATCGGGCAGGACAACTACGCGCATGCCATCCCATTCTACGGAGAACGGCGGCCCATCCTGGTCGACCTCGCTTGGGAGCGCCACGAACAGGTGGTGGCGCGCTATGCCCACCTCGCCTGGAAGGACGGCATCCTGTCGGGAGAGGCGTACACCCCGGCGCTGGGAGGCGAGGTGTTCCTGCTGGCGTCGGCCACCCTGCTGCGCGATTCCGAAGGTGAAGCGGTCGCCGCCGTGGAGCTGATCCGCGACATCTCCGACCGCAAGGCGATGGAGAAGGCGCTGCATGAGAGCGAGGAGCGCTACCGCACGCTGATGTCGAACCTGCCCATCGGCGTCTACCGCAATACCGCGGGGCCGAAGGGACATTTCATTGCGGCCAACCCGGCCATCGCCCGCATGTTCGGCTACGAGTCGACCGACGCCTTCCTGCAGTGCAAGGCCTCGGATCTCTACGAGGACCCGGCCCAGCGCGAACGATTCTCCGCTACCTTGCTCGCCCAGGGCAGCGTCGATGGCATGGAGGTGCGGTTCCGGCGCAAGGACGGTTCGCCGATGTGGGGGGCCATCTCCGCGGAGGCCATTCGCGACGAGAAGGGAGAATTCGTCTATTTCGACGGCATCATCGAGGACATCACGCGGCGCAAGCAGGCCGAGGAGGAACTCGTGCGCGCCCGCGACGCCGCCGAGGACGCCAACCGCACCAAGAGCGCGTTTCTCGCCAACATGAGCCACGAGCTGCGCACGCCCCTGAACGCCATCATCGGCTACAGCGAGATGCTGATGGAGGAATGCGAGGACGCAGGCAAGGACGAGTGCCTGCCGGACCTCAAGAACATCCGCACGGCGGGCAAGCACTTGCTTGGGCTCATCAACTCGGTGCTGGATCTCTCCAAGATCGAGGCCGGCAAGGTGGAACTGACGCTCGAGTCCTTCCCGATCCGCGAGCTGACCGCGGAGCTGGCGACGCTCGCCAAGCCGATGATCGACAAGAACCGCAACAAGTTCACGCTTGAGTGCGTGGACGACATCGGCGAGATGCACGGCGACATGCAGCGCCTGCGGCAGATCCTGTTCAACGTGCTGAGCAATGCCTGCAAGTTCACCGATGCCGGCACCGTCACGCTGCGCGCGGAGCGCACGCTGGTCGAGCAGGCCGAATGCATCGAGTTCCACATCGCGGACACGGGCATCGGCATGACGCCCGAGCAGGCGAAGTGCCTCTTCAAGCCGTTCGTCCAGGCTGACGCGTCGACCACCAAGAAGTTCGGGGGAACGGGCCTCGGGTTGTCGATCAGCAGGAAGCTCTGCGAGCTGATGGGCGGCGCCATCTGGTTCGACAGCGAGCCCGGCAAGGGTTCGGTGTTCCACGTGCGGCTGCCCGCGCTGCAAGAGGGCGTGCCGCGCAGGCCGATGCGCGGTCCGTCCATGGCGAGCCTACCGGTGCAGGGAGACGCGGCGGCCGAAGTTCGCGGTTCCCGACGAACAGGTCCATGAACTCGACGTGATGCGGCAAACACCGCTTGTTCAAGCAACATCGCCGCCGTAGAGTCGGTTGCCAGGCGCGCAGGATCTTGCGCGGGAAGTGGCCCATGCCCAGCATGACGATTCCCCCGGACCTCGTGACAAGCGTGCCCGACATCGATCAGCAGCACGCGGTGTTCCTTGCCCTGACCAACCGCGTGCTGTCGGCCGATCCGCGGGCGCCCAACCACGCGCAGATGCTGCGCGAGTTGTCGGCCCTGGTGCGCTACGTCGACTACCACTTCGCGGCCGAGGAATCCGAGATGCGCGCCCACGCCTACCTGGGCACGCGGCACCACGTCGCGCACCACGAGCGTCTGCGGCGGTCGCTGTACGAAATCCTTGAATTGTCGAGGCTTCCCGGCACAGCGCGGCCGGTCGCGGTGCGGTTGCGCCTGCTGGTCGAAGAGTGGTTTGTCGATCACATTCGCAGGATGGATATCGATTTCGCGCAGTTCCTGCTGCAGGCCACCGCTTCGCCCAATCCGCGGCTGCCGGGGCGCGACGACCTGCGCAGGACGGGCGTGCTCCCGCCGCTGCGGACGAGCCCGCTGGCGATGACGGTGGTCGTGTAGCCGCTACGCCGCCTCTTGCGCCACCTGCAGGCCGAGCCGGTCCCACACTTCGGTCAGCGCCTGCACGAGATCATCGATCATCGCGTCGTCGTGCAGCGGCCCGGGCGTCAGGCGCAACCGCTCGGTCCCCACCGGCACCGTCGGGTAGTTGATCGGCTGGACGTAATGCCCATAGCGATCCAGCAGTTCGTCGCTGGCCTGCTTGCACTGCCGCGCGTCGCCGACCATGACCGGCACGATGTGGCTCGGCGCGTCGAGGTACGGGATGCCGGCGTCCGCCAGCTTGCGGCGCAGCGTGTGGGCGCGCTCCTGGTGCCGGTCGCGCAACTCCGGATGATGCTTGAGGTAGCGGATGCTCGCCAGCGCGCCCGCGGCGACCGGTGGCGGCATGGCGGACGAGAAGATGAAGCCGGCGCCGTACGATCGCACGAAGTCGCACATGGCAGCGGATCCGGCCACATAGCCGCCGACCACGCCGATCGCCTTGGCGAGCGTGCCCTGGATGACGTGGATGCGGTGCGCCTGGCCGTCGCGCTCCGACACGCCGCCGCCGCGCGCGCCGTACATGCCGACCGCGTGGACTTCGTCGATGTAGAGCAGGGCGCCGTAGCGCTCCGCGACCGTGCAGATGTCCGCGATGGGCGCGATGTCGCCGTCCATCGAGTACACCGACTCGAACGCAACGATCTTCGGGACCTTGGGGTCGGTCGCAGCAAGCAGCCGCTCCAGGTCGTGCGGGTCGTTGTGCGCGAACACGCGCCGGTCGGTGCGCGAATGGCGCATGCCCTCGATCATCGAGTTGTGGTTTTCGCTGTCCGAGAAGATCACGCAACCCGGCAGCAACGCGCCGAGCGTCGAAAGCACCGTCATGTTCGCGGTGTAGCCGGCCGAGAACAGCAGGGCGCTCTCCTTGCCGTGCAGCTCCGCCAGCTCGCGCTCCAGCAGCACGTGGTAGTGGTTCGTCCCGCCGATGTTGCGCGTGCCGCCCGCGCCGGCGCCGCACTCCTCGATGGCGCGGTGCATCGCGTCGCGCACGACGGGGTGCTGGCCCATGCACAGGTAGTCGTTGCTGCACCACACGACGACTTCGCGCTCGGCGCCGTCGCGGCGCAAGGTCGCCAGCGGAAAGCGGCCGGCGTGGCGCTCGAGGTTGGCGAAGACGCGGTAGCGGCCTTCGTCCTTGAGGGTGTCGATCCGTTGCGTGAAGAAGGCGTCGTAGTCCATGTCGACCTCTGTCGGGCGCCGGCCGCGGGGTGCTTGGCGGCGACGGGCGAATGGTCATGCTGCGGTCGCAGTTGCGCAAGAGGGCTGTGACACGGTCGTGACAGAGTGTTCACGGCACCGGCACCGGCACCGGCACCGGCTCCGGTCACGGCTCCGCCTCTAGACATCGCAGCG
>CAIXAA010000180.1 GCA_903917305.1 uncultured Myxococcales bacterium
CGCCGATGCCCGCCTTGTGCGTGCAGCCGGAGTCCACGGAGCACGCGTCCGTCGTGCACGGATTGCCGTCGTCGCAGTCGAGGGGACTGCCGCCGATGCAGGCACCCGCCGCGCAACTGTCCGAAACGGTGCAAGGATTTCCATCCGTGCAGCCGCCGTCCACGGCCGTCGCCGTGCAGCCGCTGGCCGGATCGCAAGCGTTCAGCGTGCACGCGTTGCCGTCCTCGCAATCGAGCGCGCTGCCGCCCACGCACGCCGAATCGCTGCAGACATCCGCGACCGTGCAGGGGTTTTTGTCATCGCAGGCGCCCGTCTGCGCCGCGTGGAAGCAGCCGCTGATCGGGTCGCACTTGTCCGCCGTGCAAGGGTTGCCGTCGTCGCAGTCGAGCAGGTTCGTGTGCAGGCAGGCGGAGAAACTGCAGTGATCTCCGAAGGTGCACGCGCTGCCGTCATCGCACGCGCCGCCGCTCGCGGGCGGGTGGTGGCACACGCCGGACGGCGCGCACTGGTCGATGGTGCACGGATTCTGGTCGTCGCACTTGGTCACGTCGGACGCAAGATCCGGATTGCATTCGCCCATCTTGCAATCGGCGGGGCAACTGACGGAGTCCTCGAGCAGTCCGGCCACGCAAAACCCGTCGCCGCAGTAGCCGCAGTCCACCGGGCACGCCAGGAAGTCCTCGCCTTTGTTGCAGGTTCCGTCGCCGCACGACGCCGCGCAGTCCTGCGGGCACCCGTCCGGGCCGCCGTCGCTGGGCTCGCACACGCCGTTGCCGCACGCCTGGAACTTGCAGTCCTCCGCGCAGGTCGCCGGCGTTTCTCCCTTGTCGCACAGCTTGTTGCCGCACGCGGTGCCGCAGTCGACCGGGCACGCCTCGGGCGATTCGCCGCAGTCGTAGCCCTTGCACTTGCCGTCGCCGCACGCGCCGCAGCAGTCGACCTTGCAGGTCTTGGGTCCCTCGCCGGGATCGCAGGTGCCGTTGCCGCAGCCCTTGCAGTCGCTGGGGCAGGTCTCGCTGGTTTCGCCGCAGTCCCCGTCGCACACGCCGTCGCCGCAAGTGCACGGCGCAACGGTGGTTTCTCCGGACGTGGCGTCGGTCCCTGGCGTTGCGGCGTCGGCATCGGCCGGCGTTGGCGCGTCCGCGGCGGCCTCGTCCGCGACCGGAGCAGCGTCGGGCCCTGCTTCGCCATCCGTCAGCGCGGGATTGTCCGCCGCCGGCGGTCCGTCGGACAGCGAATCGGAGGCCTTCCCGGTGTCCGCGCCACCGTCCGGGCCGGCAAGCGGGGCGCCATCGGCGATGTCGGCCGCGCCATCGGCGGCGGCATCGCTTGGGCCAACGGCAACTTCGGAAGCAGACTCAGGTCCTTGGGCGGCTGGCGAGGCGCACGCAGCGAAGACCAGGACGAGCAGGGCCAGCCGGCCTGCGGGGACGAAACGGCGCATGAGGTCTCCGTCGCGCCAGCCGCCTCCCGCTACGGCGGAAGCTGCGGCTGCGCCAGGAACGCCTTCTACTTCGTGGCCTCGCTCGGGTCAACGACTTGTATTTGAGGAAAAATCAGGTGCGTCCGCCGGCGTTCTCGGCCGATCGGGACGTCACTCGCACGCCGGCTGGTCCGCCGCCAGATCCGCTGTACCTGCGGCCTCTTGCAAGGCGGCGCGCAGCACCTCCACCGGCTGCGCTCCCGTCAGGACCTGCCGGCCAATCACGAAATGCGGCACGGCCCGTACGCCCTTGCGCGTCGCCGCCCGCGCGTCGGAGCGGATGAAGCCCGTCGCATCGCAAGCCGTGATCGCCGCCCGCGCCGCGGGCTTGTCCATGCCGCCCTTCACCGCGGCCTCGAGCAGCACCTTGTCCGCGCTGATGTCGCGGCCCTCCTCGAAGTACGCCTTGTGCAGCGCCTCCGCCACCGGCAGCGCCAGCGCGTCGCCCGCCGCCTCGATGAGCACGTGCGAGAGCCTGGTGTCCGGCATGCGCGTCACCTTCGCGAAGTCGAACTTGACGCCGATGCGCGCCCCAGCCTGGGTCACGCGCTCGAACATCGGTTCGAGATCGACCGCACCGTACTTCGCCGCCAGATGCTCGCGCAGATCGTAGCCTTCCGGCGGCGCACCCGGATCGAGCAGGAACGGCCGTAGGCGCACCGTGACCGCCGGGCCCTGCCAACCTTCCAGCGCTTTCGCCAGGTTGTGCAGCCCGATGCGGCACCAGGGGCAGACGGTGTCGTGGTAGACGTCGATGTGCATGCGCAGCCTCCTGGGCGGTCGTGGCAGATGGGTGTGCGAAGCGAGCCCGCCGAGTCTACGGATCAGACCGGCGCACGCAACAACAATTTGCTTTCGCGACCTGCAGGGCGGCTGACCTACCAGTTCTCGGTGCCGGCGGTGTTGTGGTGCGTCGTGCAGGCGGTCTGGCAGGCGGATTCGGAGTAGTTGGCGGTGGCCGACTTGGTGAAGCTCTTGAGGACGGCCTGGCCGTTCGAGCCGTTGCCGGACGGACCGCAACCAGGTGTGCCCGTGACGAATTCGCGTGCCGGCGTAGCGCCGTCGCAGTCGGCGATGAGGCGCGACAGCTTGCCACCGTGCGGCACGCGAATGTGGCAGCTGACGCACGCGGCATTCGAGTGGTTGCCCTCGGTGTGCACGTTGTTGCCCGTGCTGCGCACGTCCGGGTGGCAGTTGTTGCAGAACAAGCCGTTGCGTGTGCTGACCGTGCTGCTGAGTGTGTAGAGCGCGCCAGCAGCATTCTTGGGCCAGTACACGTTGGGGCCGCGCAGGATGTAGTTCACGCTCGAGCCGTGCGGGCCCTGGGCTGCCGGCAAGGCGGCGTCGTTGCCGTGGCAGTCGGAGCAGTACATCGTCTTGCCCGGCGTCCAACTCTGCGACGAAGCGGAGCAACCCGTCTGCGCAGTGCTGGCGCACAACTGGGCCGCGGCCAGACGACTCGACCCATTGGCGCCCGGATCCGTGGCCGGCAAGGCGCCGACGACCGGGTGGTACGAACCGTTCGCTGTGCTGAACGCCAGCCCGACGTCCATCCACTCATCGACCGCGACGTTGTCTGCCCACTTGCCGCCCCAAGCGGCGAGGTTCGTGTTGGCGCCCGAGTGGCACTTGAAGCAGAGCTGGTACTCCGCCG
Source organism: uncultured Myxococcales bacterium (assembly GCA_903917305.1). Classification (GTDB taxonomy): domain Bacteria; phylum Myxococcota_A; class UBA9042; order UBA9042; family UBA9042; genus CAIXAA01. Next base: position 3,138 of record CAIXAA010000180.1, read on the forward strand.
CGACCTGTGCCGTCCACGTGTACGCCGTCGGCGCCGTCCAGTTCGTCGCCGAGAGCGTCGGGACCTCGCCCGTCGCGCCGTACACCGGGCTCGTCGTCGTGACGGCGTTGGTCCCGGCGGTGTGCGGCGTGTTGCCCGCGGCGTGGACGTCGTGGCAGTCCTCGCACTCGATGTGCTTGTTCGCGTTGATGTACGCCTGGTTCTCGCTGCCGGGATCGGTCGCGCTGACATACGGCCGGTGCAAGCCGCTGTACCCCGAGACGTTGTGGAAGCTGGCCTTGGCCTTGGCGGTCTGCGCGTAGTTGAACGTCATCGTCGCCGGCGCCACCAGCGTGCTCGGCGCCGTCGCGCCGAAGCTGACTTGCAGCGTGTAGCTGGCGCTCGCCAGCACCGCCACCGTCTCGATCTCCACGTCGATCGCGATCTTGTCGCCGATGGCGAGGCTTGCCGTCGCGCCCACCGGTGTGGTGATCACCGGTGCTGCGGACGTCGTGCCCATCTCGACGGAGTACGTCGACCACGGCACCAGGACCGTGCCCATCGTGTTGTTCGCGTTCCACGAGTAGATGCGGTAGCGGAGGAAGGCGTTGGCCGCGGCGTTGCTCTCGGACAAGTATGGACTCAACGTCCAGCTCGCGGCCGGCATCGACACCGCGGTCGTCAACGGCGGCGTCACGAACGTCGCGCGCTGCCATAGCTGCGAACCCGTCGCGACCGTCCCCGCGGCGCCGATCGACTCGTTCGCCGCCGTCGCCGTGCTGGGCGACATCGAGCGCGCCGTCCACGTCCCGCCGATGGTCGGGCTGGTGGCCGTGAACTCCGGCAAGGTCGTTGCCGTGGTGGCAGGCAGGATCAGCCGCGAGTCCTCCGTCCCGCCGCCCCACGTGTACGTGCAGGTGCCTGTATTGGTGGGGCTGTTCTTGCGGCTCTCGATCTCGATGACGATCTTGTCGCCGGCGGCGAACGTGACCGCGGTCGTCGTGTTCGCGTTGAACGTCGAGCCGTCCGTGACCAGGGCGGCGGGAATCTCCGTGCCGTCGGTGATCGCCGTCAACGCGGTGCCGGTGTCGGCCACGGCCCAGCGGTAGACGCGGAAGCGCACGTTGCAGTTGTTGTTCGCGTTGCTCTCGATGGCGCGCATGGCCAGCGTGAGCGTGGCGTTCGTGTTCCACGTGAACGGCGTGGCGATCGGCGGCGAAACGAAGAGGCCCATTCGCTCATATGTGACACCCGCTGCATTGACCGTGTTCACCGTCACCGTCTCGGTGGTCGCGCCCATCTGCGGCGTCATCGGCCGCAGCCGCAACGTCGTCGTGTCGTACGTTCCGGAAGCCAGCTGGTAGACGTTCGGCATCGGCTCCACCGGCGCCGTCGCCCCCGAGTCGCGCAGGAACAGCGCGCCCGTCGCAAACGTCGTCCCCGTGTCGCTGATCGGCCCGGACGGCATCGGCGCGCTCGGGTTCTCCTGCGCAGTCGGCTTGAAGTACACGGTATTCGTCGTCGACGTCGGCAGAGCCGGCTGACCCGTGAACGCCTGGTAGACGCCTTCAGCCGGCCCCCACATCGTCGCCACGCCGTAATAGTCCAGGCCCACCGCGGACTTCGTTGCGCCGCCGATGGGATCGACCGTCTGGCTGTGGCAGCGGAAGCAGAACTTCTCCTCCGCGTTGTCGCCCGGCGTGCCGCCCATCGGCGCGCGCAGCCGGCGATCCGCACTGGCGTGCAGCTGGAACTGATAGGTTCCATTCTGGTAGTCCGGCGTCGCGTCGCTGTTGTGGCACTTCACGCACACCGTGCCGAACGTCTTGCCCGACGCGTCGTTCGCGAACGAACCCACCGGGCCCGCATAGCCGTGCGCCGAAGCCAGGAAGTCCGTCTTGCTCAGCGCCACCGTCGCCGTCGTGCCGTCCGACTTTTGTCCCGTCGTATTCTTGGTTTGCGCCGTCGTGTGGCAGGACAGGCACAGGCCGCCCGCCGCGAACGTCGGCTCGGCGTCCTCGTTCCAGAAGCCGCCAACTTCGCCCGCCGCCACCGGCGCCAGACCTGGAACGACCGAGATGGCCGCGCGCAAGTTGGATGCAAGTCCAAGTGTATTCAAAGGATTCTTGTCGCTGCGGAACACCTGGTGGTCGACGTGGCACTGCACGCAGGTCCGCCCCGTCGCGTCGCTAGGGTACGTCACCGTGGTCTTGCCCGGATCCGAGTACACCGCGTCCGTGCCGAGCACGTGGTGGTAGTTCGCCGTCACGCCCGCCTCGCCCGCGACCATGCCCAACTGGTGGCAGTCCAAGCAGCCCAGCGGCTTGACCTGGACGATGCCATCGATATGCAACTGCGCATTGGCCCACGTCATCGTCGGCGGAGCGCCCGGCGTGTAGGACGCCAGCACCGCGTCGTGGCAGGTCGCGCAGTCCGTGCGGTTGATGTGCGTGCCGCCCGGCGGATTCGTGTGGCAGCTCGCGCCGCACGAATCGTACGTGCCGTCGACCTTGTTCCAGAGCGGCGCCTTGGCGGTCGTGCCGCCGGAGACCGCCGCCGGCAGCGTCGTGCCGTGGCAGTACACCGTGTTGCAAGTGACCGTGACGGCATCGAAAGCCGGCACGGCGCCAGCGGCCGTCGCGATCGCGCCCCACGCGAAATCGACCACGCCATTGGCGTGCGCCGTCGAGCCGGGCGTCGCATGGCAATCGGAGCACAGCCCGTTGCGGTGCCACGTGCTCGTCGCCAGGTGCTGCGCGTGCGCGCCCACCGCTGCCTGCGTGGTCAGCGTCTCGCCCTTGGTGCCCTGCGGCGGCGCGGGGTTGGCCGTCGCCGCGTCGCCGTGGCAGCTCGTGCACGTCAGGTTCGACACGTCCACGTTGCCGTCGATGTGCCGCGACGGATCGGTCCACGCCGCCGTCTGCGTGGCCGGATCAAAGCTCGTGATCACGGCGCCATGGCACATCTGGCAGGCGGTGCTCGTCGTGTGGGCGCCGCCCGGCGGATTCGTGTGGCAGCTCGCGCCGCAGCTCTCGAACGTGCCGTCGACCTGGTTCCAGATCGGCGATGTCTTGGTCGTGCCGCCCACCTTGGCCGGGAACAGGGTCGAGCCGTGGCAGTACACCGTGTTGCAAGTGACCGTCCCGGCATCGAAAGCCGGCGTCGCGCCCTGTGACGTTGCCACCGCGCCCCACGCAAAGTCCACCACGCCATTCGTGTGCAGCGTCGAAGCCGGCGTCGCGTGGCAGTCGCCGCACAGCACGGTCCGGTGCCACGTGCTCGTCGTCAGGTGGTTCTGGTGCGCGCCCACCGCCGGCTGCGTCGTCAGCGTCTCGCCATTGGACCCCAGCGGCGGCGCCGGGTTGTTCGTCAGCTTGTCGCCGTGGCAGCTCGTGCAGGTCAGGTCGTAGATCTGCACCTGTCCGTCCACGTGCAGCGTGCGGTCCGCCCACGTCGCGGTCTGCGTCGCCGGGTCGAACGCGGAGATGACCGCCGTGTGGCACATCTGGCACGCCGTGCTCTGCGGGTGCGAGCCGCCGGGCGGGTTGGTGTGGCAGCTCGCGCCGCACGAATCATACGTGCCATCGACCTTGTTCCAGATCGGCGCCGTCTTGGTCGTGCCGCCCGTCTTGGCCGGCAGCAACGTCGAACCGTGGCAGTAGACGCTGCTGCAAGTCACCGTGCTCCCATTGAAAGCCGGCGTCGCGCCAGAGCTCGTGGCCACCAACCCCCACGCGAAGTCCACGATACCATTGGTGTGCGTCGTCGAAGCCGGCGTGGCGTGGCAGTCCGCGCACTGCCCGTCGCGGTGCCATGTGCTCGTGCCCAGGTGCTGCGCGTGCGCGCCCACCGCCGCCTGGCTCGTCAGCGTCTCGCCCTTGGTGCCCAGCGGCGGCGCCGGGTTGTTCGTCGGCGCATCGCCGTGGCAG
>CAIXAA010000181.1 GCA_903917305.1 uncultured Myxococcales bacterium
ACGACGACCAGCCGTACCTGGTGCGCGACGAATTTCGGCACAAACATGAGCCGGTCGTGCTGCTGGCGCATCCGGACCGCGACATCGTGCGCTGGGCGGCGACGCGCGTGCTGCTGGACTGCGAGCCGCTGCCGGCGGTGCTGGACTACCGGCAGGAGCCGAAAGCCGAGCAGATCCAGCATGGAAGCGACAACGTCCTGAAGAGCTACACGCTCAAGAAAGGCGCGGGCGAGGATGCGGCGGCGCTGGCCGACGTGTTTGCCCGCGCGGCGTTCGTCGTGGAAGGCACGTACCAGACCGGCGCGCAGGAGCAGGCCTACATCGAGCCGCAAGGCATGGTCGCGGAAGTGCAATTCGCGGACGGCAAGCCGGCGCACGTGCGCGTCGAAGGCTCCCTGCAGTGCCCGTACTACGTGCACAACGCGTTGAAGCACCTGCTGAACCTGCCGGATGACGCGGTCCAGGTCGTGCAGGCGCCGACCGGTGGCGCGTTTGGCGGCAAGGAGGATTATCCGTCGATCCTCGCTGGTCACGCGGCGCTGCTGGCCTTGAAGGCGCAGCAACCCGTCAAGATTGTCTACGACCGCGTCGAGGACATGCAGGCCACCACCAAGCGCCATCCGTCGCAAACGTCGATTCGCACGGCGCTTTCGGCGGACGGCAAGCTGCTCGGGCTGCAAGCGGACGTGCGCATGGACGGCGGCGCGTACGTCACGCTGAGCCCGGTGGTGCTGTCGCGCGGCACGATCCACCTGGGTGGGCCGTACGACATCGACCACGTGCACGTCGATGCCAAGGTGATGCTGTCCAACACCGCGCCAAACGGTGCTTTTCGCGGCTTTGGCGCGCCGCAGACCATCTTCGCGATGGAGCGGCACCTGGACGTCTGCGCGGCGAAACTGGGCATGGATCCGGCGGAGCTGCGGCGGCGCAACCTCGTGCAACGCGGCGGCAAACTGGCGACCGGGCAGGTCATCGACGAGCCGATCGAGCTGCGGGCGTGGATGGACGCGACGCTGGATGCGCTCGGCTACGCGGAGAAGCGGCTGCGGTACCAGAAGTTCAACGCGCAGGCCATCGCGCAGGGCACGCCGCTGCGGCGCGGCGTCGGGCTGTCGACCTTCATGCACGGCTGCGGCTTCACCGGCTCGGGCGAAGTGTTCCTGGCCAGCCGCATCAAAGTCCGCGTCACCCAAGGTGGTCTGGTCGAAGTCTGCGCGGCGAACACGGAGATGGGGCAGGGCGCCGAGACCGTGTTCACCGGCATCGCCGCCGACGCGCTCGGCCTTGGTGTTCACGACATTCGCGTGGCGATTCCGGATACTGCGCAGGTTCCGAACTCCGGGCCGACGGTGGCGTCGCGCACGTCGATGGTCGTCGGGCATCTCGTGGCGAAGGCGTGCGATGACCTGGTGCGGCAGCTGGAGGCGGCTGGGCACCTGCGCGGCGAGGCGCAGCCGGAGGGCAAGCCCGTGTCCGTGCAGGCCGAAGGGCGCGGGCGGCGCTGGCCGGCGGACCAGCTGCGTGCGGCGCTGAAGAAGGCAGAAGGCCTGGAGGGTTGGTCGCTGTACGAGCCGCCGCCGGGCGTGGTGTGGGACGACAAGACGTACAAGGGCGTCGCCTACGGCACCTACGCGTGGGCCTGCTATGCCGCGGAAGTCGAAGTGGATACGACAACTTGCGAAGTGCGGATCCTGGACTTCGTTGCCGGCCAGGAGATTGGCCGCGTGCTCAACCGGACGCTCGCCGAAGGCCAGATTGCCGGCGGCGTCGTGCAGGGCATGGGCTGGGCGCTGCTGGAAGACGTCGTGCGCGACGCGGAAGGCGGGATGGCGAATGCGAATTTGACGAGCTACGTCATTCCGACCATGGCGGATGTGCCCAAAGTGCGTGTGATCTTTCAGGAGCAGCCCTACGGCTACGGGCCTTTTGGCGCAGATCG
>CAIXAA010000182.1 GCA_903917305.1 uncultured Myxococcales bacterium
AGCTGAGCCACCCGGTGCTCAAGCACCGGGCAACTATCGCGAAGCCTGCTGAAGCAGGCTGGGCAGCCTCGAAGAGGCTTCGCGGCAGTTGCCCGCACCTTCAGGTGCGGGTTGCATAAGGTTCGCACTTTCCGATGCTTGTGCGACTTGTTCAGCGCGGTCGAGGGACCGCGCACCGCAAGGCGTGCCTCTGCAGGGTTGCCGCGAACAGGTGGAACCATGCGTGGACGCGCCAGCCCCTTCTGTCGATTGACACGACAGCACTAGCGCGCGACCCTGGCCAAGGCAACGGGGGAAACGCCATGGCACACCGCGCAAAGCTCTGGATCTGCCTCGCCGCGCTGGCGGCGCTCGCCGGGTGCTCGGGCAAGGACGAGGCAGTGCCAGCCCCGGGGGCGGTCGACGCCAAGGCGCAGGTCGATGTTCCGGGCGGGTTGGACGCCGCGGTGGACGTATCGGCGGTGGTCGACGCTTCGCCGGCAGCGGACATCCCAGATGCGGTCAGCCCCGACAAGTGCGCGGGAATGCCGGGTCTTTGCGACGACAGCAACGACTGCACGTTAGATACCTGCGCGGCCGGTGGCTGCAGCCATGCGCCGAGCGCCGGGCCGTGCATCACGCAGGGAAAGTGCGGCGCGTGCGAGGTGGGAGCGTGCGTGGCCGGCACTTCTTTCAAGCCGACCCAGCTAAGTGTGCCTGTGGCCGGGATCCTCCCAGTTGCCGGCGGCGGCTGGCTCGCTTACGGGTCTTCGGGCCGTGCCTGGGCCATGCGCGTCGACGCTGCGCTGACCCCGTTGTGGGAGAAGACATTTCCCATAAGTCCGCCGGGGACGCCCAGCTGGGTCCAAGGCCCGGGCGGCGGCTTTGCGGGCGGCGCCGCGCACAGCGATGGCACATTCACGCTCGTTGGCGACCAGAAGGGCGACAACATGTATGGTTACGGATATGTGTACACCATTGCCATCGATACCGCCGGCAATCTGCTGTCGGAAGGGAAAGGCTTCACCCTAGGATGCTGGGCAACAGCGGCCACTGCCTACGGGCAAGCCGTGCTGCTGGCGACCCGCTGCCACAACGTCGACCAGGACCCGCCGCTGGAATCCGAGGGCGTGGGATATTCCGGCCCTGGCAGCGATCCGTCCTTCGGCATCAGCAGCTGGTCGGGCGTCCTGGTGGTCGTCGGCAGCGACGTCGTTGCAACCTCCGGCAATACCGGCATCCAACGCATCCAGCCGGGCGGCGCAAAGGCATGGTCGATCGATCTCGGCGGGTCGGTGACGGCCATGACGCTCTTGGCTGACGGCGCGATTGCGGTCACGGGGCGGCAGGGAACGCCAGCGAGGCAGTTCCATGCGGTCGTCGATGGCACGGGGAAGGTCCTCTGGCAGAAGCCGCTGTCGACGGTAGCAGGGTATCCAAGATCCCTCTGTGAATCCGGCGATCTGCTCGTCTCAGCCGATGAGAACGGGGAGGCAGGGAAGTCTCAAATCGTCGCAGTCAAGAAGAGCGACGGCGCTCTGGTCTGGACACACACGATGCAGCACGGTGGCTTGGTCGAGGTCCGACCAACAGGCACGGGCGGCTTCGTGGCGGTCGGGGATGGGAAGCTCATGCTCCTCAACGCCGACGGCTGGGCCGGCTGCGAGTGCACGGACGCGTGCCCGGCCAAAGCCGGCACGTTGGGTCAATGCGTTCTCGGTGCCTGCATGTAGGCGGGCGTCGCCGCGGCGAACCGCCGCCCCGACCTGGGACCGGAGCCCGAACCGGAACCGGAACCGGAACCGGAACCGGCACCCGAACCGGAACCGGAACCCGAACCGTAGCCCGAACCCGAGCCGGACCCGGCAAGACTCTTGACAAACGCCTCCACATCCCCAGAATCCGCCTTGACCGTAGCGTCCCTCAACCCCCTGCTCTGCATCCACTAACCAAGAGAAGACCAAGGAGACACTGATGCCAGCCGACGACACCCATGCCATCATCGTGCCCGACACTCCCGCCCAGAACGCGCCAGTTCCCGCCAAGAAGAAGCCCTACCCGATCGGCCTGACGCGCGCCGCCGTCAAGCGCTTGGAGGGCATGCTCCAAGGCGCCGAGAAGACCGGCAAGTCCGTGCTGTTTCGCGGCGCGATTGCCTTTGCCTGGCTCCTGCAATTGGTGGCGGATTTCCGCAAGGCGGAGACGGACCTCAACGCCGGCCGCAGCGGCACGCGCGAAGTGGGCGATGGCCTGCGCGACACGACCCAGGCGGCGCAGGCGATTGTCGATGGCACGCTGTCGCTGGTCGACGTGCTCTACGACCAGGACATCGCTGGGCGCGGCAGCTTCTTCCCGCCCGAGAAGGGCACGCAATCGCTGCAGAAGCGCCTGGCGGCCGTGATTGCCGGCATCGAAGCGGACAAGAAGCGCCCCGAGCCGCTGCTGCCGCCCGCAAGCGAGCTGCCGCTGCTGGATACCACCAAGGCGAACAGCGTGCTCGCGGCGCTGGAGGCCGATGAGGCCGTCGCGGGTGGCCATGCCGGCACGACGGACGCGGCGCTCAAGCAGCGCAACGCGGTCGGCGACACGATTCGCGCCAAGCTGCCCAAGGTCGAGCAGTTCATTCGCGACATCGAGGCGCAGGACCCGCAGAAGCTGTACCTGTACGGCATCCGGCCGCTGCGGCATCAGCTGGTGCCCAAGCGGGTGACGGCGGCGGTGAAGGGCAAGCCGGGCAAGGCGGTGAAGTAGGGGCGCCGGCTCGGGTTCCGGCTCTGGCGCCGGTTCCGGCTCCGGCTCCGGCTCCGGCTCCGGTTCCGGTTCGGGTTCCGGCTCCGACCCCCCTACTTCACCGCGCAGCTGCCCTGGTCGCACACCGCCACCGCGTCCGGGCAGTTGTGCGGGCCCTTGCACTCCCATCCACCAGCGTCTTTGCAGAGCGTCTTGTCGATGGCGTCCATGCCGGCCTGTGCCGCTGCCGCGCTGGCCTTCTTCACGCCCGCCCAGCACGGGCCTTCGAAGCACGTGAAGGTGCCCACCAATGCGCAGTCGGCGTCGACCTGGCACGCGCCCTGGCCGGCGAGCAAGGCCGCGGTTTGGGCCAGCGACTCAGCCTTGACGGCGTCGCAGGAGTAGGGCTTGCAGTCGCTGCCGTCCGCCTTGGCGGCAAAGTAGCCTTTGGCGCACACCCACTTGCCCGACTGGCAGACGCTGCCAGCCGGCGCGACGCCGCTGCAGCCCGCGGCGACACCGTTGCGCACGCAGTGGCCGGCCTCGCACGCCGGATTGGGCGGCAGGCACGGCGGGATGGGCTGCAGGCCGCACTTGGCTTCGAAGCCGGTGCAGAGGGCGGCGTCCAACTTGGTGATTTGCGCGGTGAAGACGCCGGCGTTGGCCGCAGCGATGCCGGCGCCGCACGTCGGGTGGCAGGCGGTGCTGGTGTCGATGGCCGCGCAGTCCGCGTCGCTGGTACACGCGTCCCAAGCGCCGAGCAGGCCGGCAACGGCGCTTGCGACGCTCGCCGCACGCACCTCGCAGCCATCCTTGACGCAGTCCTGGTTCACCGGGTTGCGAAAGCGGTTGGCGGGACACTTCATCTCGCCGTTCTCGCACACGTAGCCTGGCGGCCAGAGGCCCCAGCAGATGTCCTTGGGGCAATCGGCCTTGAGCACGCCCTTGACGCAGGTCCAGGTTCCGCCGGAGCAAACCGCGGGGCCATAGCCTGCGTCGCCGCCGCACTGCGCCCAGCAGGTGGGGGCCTCGCCGGCGCAGGCGCTCGCTGTGACATCCCCAGGCAGCGGCGCATCGGCCGTGCCAGCATCCATCGTCGCGATGTCCGCGTTGGCCACCGTGTCGGCCGTCCCATACGGCACCGAGGTGTCCTTGCCCGACGTCGTCACGTCCGTCGCCGCAGGATTCTGCTGCCCTTCCGGCCCGGGCGTCGGCACGGGATTGACGACACAGCCGCCGAGCAAGGTCAGGCCGGCCAGCACCAAGGCAAGGGAGTTGCGGCGATCGGTCATGGGTCTCCTCGCGCGGCGACAGGGCTGGAGGCTAGCGTGCGCGCTGTGGATGCGGACGTCCAGCATCTCCCCGGCTGCCCCGGGCCCATCGCCTTGCGCGGCGCCAGACCATCTCCTAGGCTGCGCCGCAAGCCCTGAGCACCGCTGACGGATTTGCCGACGGTGGCCACGCCGCGGGTTCCGCCGCCGCCGCATGAACACGCTGCGGCAGCCCATCTTGCTGGGAGAAACCGCCATGACCCGACAACCCCAACATCGGCGTGTTCCGCTGCGAACCCTGCTCCTGCTCCTTGCGCTCCTCGCGACCGCTTGCGCGGCTGTGGGCCCGCTGCCGGAGACCCGCAGCTACCTGATTCGCCTCAAGCCGGGCCAGGACCTCAAGACCGAGCTGGCGCGGCTGGCGAAGGACAACCAGCTGCAGGCCGCCACCATCGTCAGCGCGGTGGGCAGCCTGACCGACGTCGCACTGCGGCTCGCCAACCGCAGCGAGACGACGCACTACGCCGGGCACTTCGAGGTGGTCGCGCTGTCGGGCTACCTCGCAGACGGGGAGTTCCACGCCCATCTCGCGGTCAGCGACGGCGACGGCAAGACGCTGGGCGGGCACGCCATGGACGGCAACCTCGTCTACACGACCCTGGTGGTAGCGGTGGAGGAGCATTTGCGCTACCGCTACCGGCGCGAGCATGACCCGGTGACGAAGTACGACGAGCTGGTGATCGAGCCGCGGCCGTGACCGGTTCCGGCTCCGGCTCGGTTGCGCACCGTCAGGCCTTCGCCAGAGTCGCCGCCAACCGTTCCCCAATCCGCGTCGCCATCGCCATGATGGTCACCTGCGGATTCACGCCCACCGCCGTCGGAAAAATGCTGGCATCGGCGACGTAGCACCCCGGCAAGTCCCAAATCTGTCCGTTCAAATCGATGACCGAGCGCTGCGCGTCGCTGCCCATGCACGCCGTCCCCATCATGTGCACGGTGAACAGCTCCAAGGTATTGCGCTTTTTCTGCGTCTCCTCGATGCGCTTCAAGTCGTCGACCTTGTCGATCCACGGCAAATTCGAGAACGGCAGGAACACGCGCTTGGCGCCCATCGCGAAGTGCATCTCCGCCAGCAGTCGGGCGCCTTTCTTGAAACGCGCGTGATCCTGCACGGTAATGTCGTAGCGCGGCACCGCCATGCCCATCGGCCCGCGCCGCACCGTGCCGGTCGTCGAGTCCTCCACCAGCGCGCCGGACAGCACGATGTTGTCGTATTGCTGCATCAGCTCCCACGCCTCCTTGCCATGGAACGGCAGGTGCGCGGCGAGCAGCCCGGGCGGAATGAAGTTCTCGGCCAGCACGATGCCTTCATCATGGAATTCGCGGATCTGCGCGTACTGCGACATGCCCTGCCAGCTGCGCACCTCGAACGGGTACAGCGCCATGACCTTGACGTTCGGGTGGCAGGTGAAGTTCTTGCCGCACAGGCCGCTGGGCCGCCCGACCTTGTGTTTCTCCAGCAAGACCGGCGTCTGCACGGCGCCGCAAGCCACGACGACCGCCCGCGCGCGCACGGTCACGGGCGTGCTCGCTTTGCGCGTGCGCGGATCGATGGCGCGCCCTTTGACGCCGACGCAGCGGCCGTTCTCGATGATCAGCTCCTCGATGCGCACTTCGGTCAGGCAGCGCGCGCCGGCCTTCATCGCGCGCGGCATGTAGGCCACGAGCGTGGACTGCTTGGCGCCGGTCGGGCAGCCGAGCACGCAGTTGTTGGTGCCGACGCACGTATCCTGGTTGCGCCGGTTGACCTCGACCTTCCAGCCCATCTTGCGCGCGCCCTGGACCATGATGCGCGCGTCGCCGCCGATGGCGAGATCCAGATGATGTTTCGCGGAGATGGCCGTCTCGACGCGCTCGAAGTACGGCTCCATGCCGTGGGGGCTCAGCTCGGAGGCGCCGGTGCTCTTGAACCAGCCGTCCAGGACGTCCTCCGGCGTGCGCCACGTCATCGCGCCGTTGACCACCGTGCTGCCGCCGACGCAGCGGCCTTCGACGAACGGGATGTTCGGCGTGCCGAGGATCGCGGCGACGCCGGCGTCGCGGTAGAGGCGCGGGATCGACTCGGTCATGTACGGGTTGAAGCTGGCGGTGTCGTGCCAACCGCCTTCCTCGACGAATGCAACGTTCAAGCCTGCTTCTGCCAATTCCGCGCCGACGACCGCGCCGCCCGCGCCGGTGCCGACGACGACGACGTCCGCGTCAAAGGTGGCCTCGCGGCTGTAGTCGCCAAAGCGCAGGATCACGGCTTGCCTCCGGGTCCCGGGCCGATGAGATCGGCCTCGGTTGGCGCCCCGCCTGCCAGCAGCCGCTGGCGCAGCGCGATGCGCCCGCGCATGAACGGCCGCGGATCGTGGTGCAGCGCCTCATGCACCGCCGGCAGATCGAAATACGTCGACAGGATCGCGCCTTTGGCGCCCATGAGCAGCAAGCGGATGGGCGCGAAGCGGCTGTGCGCGAGCCCGCCGAGGATCTCGGAGCCGCGACTCGGCGCCAGGCTGCGGATGCGCCGCCACGACCGCAGCCGCCAGATCGGCGACCAGTCGAGCAGGTGCAGCATGACGCAAAATCCAAGGCTCATCAGCGGATGCATGTAGCGCAGCAGCCGGCGCGTCGTGTCGTCCACCTGTTCGAGGATGCCCGGCAGCACCGGCTCCGGCGGCAGCAGCGCTGCGATGATGGCGAGGAAGGCGCGGTGCGTCGAGGGACGCATCGGCAAGGGATCCGCCAGGATCCAGCCGTCGTTCGGGTGGCGCGAGACGGGCTCGGGCATGGGCACCCTCTGGGCAAGCCAGCGCTGCCGACCCGGACGATCCGGCCCATCGCGGCGCAGGCGGCCACGACTTTGCGCCGGATTCCGCTGCCTGTCGAGCGCCGACGCATGCTACGCTGCGGCCATGCATGACGACCCGCACTTCGCGCCGGCGGCGGCCGGCTTCCAGGCCCTGCAGGACCGCATCTGCGCCGCGCTCGAAGGACTCGACGGCACGGCCTTTCGCCACGACGACTGGACGCGCGACGACGCGGAGCTGCGCGGCTTTGGCCGCACGCGCGTGCTCGAAGGTGGCGCCGTGCTCGAGAAGGCCGGCGTCAACTTCTCTCAGGTTCACGGGGAGTTCTCGGAGGCCTTCGCCGCCACCATGCCCGGCGCGGGCCGCGCGTTCGTTGCCACCGGCATCTCCCTGGTGCTGCATCCGCGCAGTCCGCACATCCCGACCGTGCACATGAACTACCGGCGACTGTCGCGCGGCAACGTCGGCTGGTTCGGCGGCGGTGCGGACCTGACGCCGTACTACCTCGACCTGACGGATGTCCGGCACTTCCACCGCGTCCACCGCGACGTCTGCCGCTCCTACGCCGACGTTGTCGACTGGCCGACGCTGGTGCGCGACTGCGATCGCTACTTCGTCCTGCCGCACCGCGGCGAGCGGCGCGGCGTGGGCGGGCTGTTCTTCGATCACTGGGGTGAAGTTCCCGAGCGCATGGCCGAGTTCGTGGCAGCGGCGGGCAATGCCTTTCTGGACGCGTGGTTGCCGATTGCGCAGCGGCATCTCGCGGACGGGTACGGCGAGCGCGAGCGCGCCTGGCAGCTCGCGCGCCGCGGCCGCTACGTGGAGTTCAACCTGGTCCACGACCGCGGCACGCTGTTCGGCCTCAAGACCGGCGGCCGCATCGAGTCCGTGCTGATGTCGCTGCCGCCGCTGGCCGCCTGGCCCTACGACCCGCACGTGGCGCCCGATTCGCGCGAGGCAGAGCTGCTGCGCATGGTGCGCGCCGGCTACGACCCGACGAGCGACCCGGACCTGTGACCGCAGCCGCGAAGGCCTGGCAACCTGCTGCGGAATCGGTAGGCTGCAAGACATGAACAGGTCGATCTCCCGCCGCTTCGCCAGCGCGTGCATGGTCAGCGCGTTCGCCGCGGTTGCGTTCGCAGCGTGCCAAGGGCAGTCCGAAGGCAAGGACGCCGCTTCCGTGCCGGATGCGACGGCCCTCGCGGATGTGACACAACCGCTTGTCGACGCAGTCGTTTCCGACTTCGTCGCGGACACTGCGCCGGACCTGGTTCCGGACCTGGTTCCGGATCTGGTTCCGGATCTGGTCCCGGATCTCGTTCCGGATTTGGCTGCAGACGCTACGCAAACGACCGACGCACCCGATGCGGCGACGTTGGCCGCAGCCGAGGCTGCTTCCGTGTTGCAGCACCACCACCACGCCAACCGCGACGGCGCCTATGTCGAGCCCGCACTGACGCATGCCGCAGCGGCCAACTTCCACATCGACAAGAGCTTTTCCGCCAAGACGCTTGGACAGACCTACGCGCAGCCGCTCTTCGCGGTGGGCGGACCGGGTGGCAAGGACGCCCTGATCGTCGCGACCGAGCACAACGTCGTCTACGCCTTTGACGCGCAAGGCGGTGCCATCCTGTGGCAGACGCCGCCGCTGGGTGCGCCTGTGCCGCTCGCCAAGCTGCCTTGCGGCAACATCGATCCGCTCGGCATCACTGGCACGCCGATCCTCGATTTGGCCCAGCGCACGATCTACCTCGATGCCATGACGACGCCCGATGGCGGCATCACCAAGGCGCACAAGGTCTTCGCCCTCTCGCTCGACGACGGCGCGATCCGGCCCGGCTGGCCCGTCGACCTGAACAGCACCGTCAAGTTCACCACGTTCACGTTCGACTCGAGCCTGCAGAACCAGCGCGGCGCCCTCGCGCTCCTGGGCGGCATCCTCTACCTCCCGTTCGGCGGCCACAGCGGCGACTGCGGCAGCTACCGCGGCTGGGTCGTCGGCATCGACACGGCGCACCCCGACAAGGTCCTCGCCTGGGCGACACCCGCCACTGGCGGCGGCATCTGGGGCCCGAGTGGCCTGTCGTCTGACGGCATCTCCATCTTCGCCACCACCGGCAACACGTTCGGCGCGACGGCCTGGTGGGGCGGCGAGGCCGTGTTCCGCTTCGCTGCCGGACCGACGTTCTCGGGCGACAACGCCGACTACTTCGTGCCGGCCAACTGGCTCGCGCTCGACGCGCAGGACCTCGACCTCGGCGGTTCAGCGGCGCTCGTCGTCGACGTGGCGGGCGCCCAGCGCATCGTGGCGCTCGGCAAGGACGGCGTCTTCTACTTGCTGGACCGCACCAACCTCGGCGGCATCAGCGGCGCGCTCGCCACCCAGCCGGTCGCGACGGGCGAGATCATCGGCGCGGCGGCGACCTACGAGACGGGCTCAGGCAGCTACGTCGCGATTCGCACCGCGACCGGCAGCGGCGTCGGCTGCCCCGCCGGCAGCGGCAACCTGTTCGCGGTGCGGATCGACGCCACGGCCAAGCTCCATTGGTGCAGCCCGGTGCAAAGCCTGACCTCGCCCATCACCACCACGACCAACGGCAGCGACGAACCGATCGTCTGGGCGCCGTCGAGCGCGACCGGCCGCCTCTACGGCTTGGACGGCGAGACCGGCGCGGTGGTCTTTGCTGGCGGCGGCTCCGGCGATGTCATGAGCGCAGTCCAGTACTTCCAGACGCCCATCGTCGCCAAGGGGCGCATCTTCGTCGCGGCGCAGGACGAGCTGTTCGCGTTTGCGCCGTAGCGGCACTCAGCGGCCGCAGCAGGCGCTCCATGCGCGGCGCATGGGCGTCAAACACCTGATTTTCCTGTGGATGTTCGCTCAGATCCCGAACGCGACGCGCGAGCCTGATCGCGCGCGGCTACAACGCCGCCGCGTGCCCCGGCTTGGGCGTCCCCACCAGGATCGTGCGCGCCTCCTCGTCGGAAACCTGGCTGAAATCGCGATAGAACTGGCCAATCGCGTGGAACGGCTCCGGGGATGCCAGCGCGACGACCTCGTCCGCCAGCCGCCGCAGCGCGCGCAGCGTGTCCGGCGCGGCTACCGGCACCGCAATGATGACACGTTCCGCTTTCTGGTCGCGGAGATCCAACAGCGCCGCCCGCATCGTCATGCCGGTCGCCACGCCGTCGTCGACCAGGATGACCGTCCGCCCCGCCACCCGCTCCGCCGGCCGATTTGCGCGCAGGAACGCCTCGCGCCGCGTCGCTGCCTGCCCCTGTTCGCGTGTCTTGTCCATGATGTAGTGCGGACCGACTCCCAGCGCGATGATGGCTTCGTCGTTCAGCACGCGGTTGCCGCGCGCCGTGACCGCCCCAATCGCAAACTCCGGGTTGCCCGGTGCGCCGATCTTCTTGGCCACCAGGATGTCGAGCGGCGCCTCCAGCGCGTCCGCCACCTCGCGGCCGACCGGCAGTCCGCCGCGCGGCAGGGCAATCACCAGGACATCCTTGCCGAAATGCTGCATGAGGCGCGCAGCGAGCAGTCGCCCGGCCTGTTCGCGGTTCTCGTACATCATGACCTGACCTCCGCGGGGGCGATGGCTCCCAACTTCGACGGCACCTTCCAACGCTAGAGACCTTGAGGTCATGCTACCGATGCGCCGCCGCACGAACAAATGGCGTGGCTGTCGCCGTCACGGCGCTTGCGGCACCCGCGCCGCCAGGTAGGCCACACCTGCATCCAAAGTCGCAAGTTGCGCGTAGTCGCTCTCGGGAATGTCGAGGTGCAGCGCCTCGCCGAGCCGCGTCACGACCTGCAGGAAGTCCATGGAGTCGAGGTCCAATTCGGGCCTGAGCTCCACATCCCCTTTCAGCTTGCCGAGATCCGCCTCCGGCGCCACGGACGCGATCGCCTGCAGCAGCGCCGCGCGCAGTTCTTCGCTGGTCATAGCTCCTCCGGCTTTTGCAACAATCGGGCGAGGTTGGCGAGAAAGCGGCTGCCATCGTTGCCGTCGCTGACGCGGTGATCCGCCGCCAGCGTCGCCGTCACCACCGGCGCGGCGACGACGGTGCCGTGCTCCGCCCAAGCCCGCTCCGCCAGCCGTCCAAACCCCACCAGCGCCACCTGCGGCGGATGGATGACGCCAAACACCGCATCCGCGCCCAGATCGCCTAGGTTCGTCACCGTCAGCGTCGGCTCCTCCATCTCGGAGCCGCGCAGGTGCCCGCTGCGCACGCGCTCCACAAGTCCGCGCGCCGCCTGCATGATCTCCACGACGTTCAGCAACTGCGCGTCCTTGAGCGCCGGCGCGATGAGCCCGCCCTGGCGCAGCGACACGGCCACGCCCAGGTGCACGGCGGCGCTCGGTTCGAAGCGATCGTCCTGCCAGAAGCCATTCATCTCCGGCACTTTCTGGGCCGCCAGCACCACCGCGCGCAGGAGCAGCGCCACCGGCAGCATGCGCTCCGTCGCCGGCCGCGTGCGGTTGGCCTCCTGCAGGAAGGCCACGGCGCGCCGCATGTCGATGTCCAGGCTCAGGTAATAGTGCGGGATTTCGCGCTTGGAACGCGCCATCGCCCGCCCGATGACCTGCCGCATCTGCGCAGTGCGCTCCGCCTCGTCGGGCACTTTCGGCGTCACTGCACCGGCATGCAGCACGTCTTCGAGCACGATGGCGCCATCCGGCCCCGAACCGTGCAGGCGCGCCAGATCAATCCCCAGTTCCGCCGCGTGCTTGCGTGCGGCCGGCGACGCGACGATGCGGTGCGCCGGCGACTGCGGCGCGGGTGGCGGCGGCGGCGCACTTGGCGGCGGCGGCGGGGGCTTGGGCTGCGGCGGGCTCGGTGGCGCCGGCGTCGCGGCGTCCTCGGGGGAGCTCAGGACCGCCAGGACGGTCCCGACCGGCACCGTTTCGCCTTCCTTCACCCGCAGTTCCGTGACAGTGCCCGACACGAAGCTCTCCACCTCGATGGCGCCCTTGCCGGTCTCGAGCACGACCACGACGTCGCCGTGCTTCACGACGTCGCCCGGCCGCACCAGCCAGCGGCTGACGAGGCCATCGACCATCTCCGAACCCAGCGACGGCATTCTGAATTCAGCCATGGCGGGCCATCCCTGCGCGCGCCGCGGCGGCAATCGTCTCCGGCTGCGGCAGCGCCGCCTCCTCCAGGTGTTTCGCATACGGCATGGGCACTTCCGCCGCACAGACCCGTCGCACCGGCGCGTCCAGCTCGAAGAAGGCGTTTTCGGCGATGCGCGCGGCGATCTCGGCCGCGAGGCTCCCACTGCGCCAGCCGTCATCAACCACCACGGCGCGGTGCGTGCGCCGCACCGACTCCAGGATCGCCGCCTCGTCGAGGGGCCGAAGCACCCGCAAATCCAGCACTTCCGCCTCAATCCCTTCCTGCGCGAGCATGGACGCCGCGCGCAGCGCCTTGTGCAGCCCGGCGCCATAGGCAATCAGCGTGATGTCGCGCCCACGCCGCCGCACCGCCGCGCCGTGGATGGGCACGAGACCGGCGCTGTCGTCCATCTCCCCCGCCATCGGATACAACCCCGCGTCTTCAAAGATCAACACCGGGTCCGGGTCCTGCAGCGCGGCGCCGAGCATCCCGCGCGCGTCCTCCAGCGTCGCCGGCGCCAGCACCTTGAGCCCCGGAATGTGCGCGTACCAGCCGTCCAGGCGCAGCGCGTGCTGCGCTGCCAACTGCCGCCCAGCCCCGGTCGCCATGCGAATCACCAGCGGCACGGCGAACTGGCCGCCGGACATGTGCAGCAACGTCGCGGCAGTGTTCACGATCTGGTCGAGCGCCAGCAGGCTGAAGTTGACCGTCATGATCTCGACGATGGGCCGCAGACCGCCGAGCGCAGCGCCAATGCCGGCGCCCACGAACGCCAGTTCGGACAGCGGCGTATCGCGGATGCGCTCCGGCCCGAATTCCTGCAGCAAGCCACGGCTGACGGCGTAG
>CAIXAA010000183.1 GCA_903917305.1 uncultured Myxococcales bacterium
ATCAGCTCCGTGACGGCCAAGACGATGACGAACCCGGCCAGCCACGGCAGCAGGCCGCCGCCGAGGCCTTGGCGAAACACGAGCAAACCCAAGACCATGCCGATGCCGACGGCCGGCAGGATGCGCCGCAGCAGCAGCGTCCGGTCCAGGCTGCCGGGCTGACGCCAGAGCAGGAACGCGGAAAGCAGCATGTTCACGGGGATGTAGGCGGGCAGCAGGACATTCAGCGGCAACAGGTGCGCGCCCAGGGCGACGGTGAGCACGGTGCTGCCGAAACCGACGATGGCTTCGGTGACCATGGCGCCCAGGACGATGAGCAGGAGCAGCAGGACGGTCATGCTTCGCGGTCGAGGGAGTCCATGAAGTCCAGAATGAACTCACGGACCTGGCTACGGTCGGGAATCGTGCCGAGCATGCCGTACATCGCGGCCGCACCGTCTTGCGCGGGGCCGGTCTGGCGCACCTCGTCGACGGCAGCACGCAGATCCGTCAGAATCTCTTCCACTTTGCCTTCGTGGGCGGCGGTGATCATGACGTGCAGGCTCGGCGGCATCTGCTGGCGATCGAGGTGCCAGCCGCGGGCGTCCATCGCATCGGCCAGGGCGTAGATGTCCAGGTCATCGGACGTAAAGGAGAACACGCTCATGTCGGGCTGCCCGAGCACGCGCAGGCCGTGGATGGCGTCGACGCCGAGCAGCAGGGCGCGCGCCGTCTAGATGGTCGCCTTGGCCATGCGCAGGTAGCCCTCTTCGCCGAGGTAGTGCAAGACCGCCCACGCCGCCGCGATGGGACCGCCCGGGCGCGTGCCCGCAGCGCTCGGAGAGCCGTAGAGGCCGCCCGACCAATCGGAGTAGGCGACGAACTGGAACTGGCGCAGGGCGCGATCGCGGTAGAGGATGACCGACGCGCCCTTGGCCGCGTAGCCGTACTTGTGGAGATCGCAGGACATCGAGGTGACGCCCGGGATGGCGAAGTCGAACGGCGGCAGCGGCTCGCCGAGCTTGCGCAGGAACGGCAGCAACATGCCTCCGAGGCAGGCATCGACATGACAAAGGATGCCGTGTTCCTGGGCGAGCGCGGCGAGGTCGGTGATCGGGTCGATGACGCCCTGCGGATAGGACGGCGCGGATCCCACCACGAGAATCGTCTGGTCATTCAGCAAGGCCCGCGCTGCCGCCGCGTCGGTGCGGAAATCGGCGCCGGGCGGCACGAGCACGGCGCGAACCCCGAAGTAATGCGCGGCCTTGTGGAACGCCGGGTGCGCTGTGGCCGGCAGCAGCATCTCCGGCTCGGTCGCCTGCGGGCGGTGCACGCGGGCCCAATCGCGCGCGGTCTTGACGGCCATCAGGATGCTTTCGGTGCCGCCCGACGTCATGGTGCCGGCCGCCTCCGGGTGGCCGAGCAGATCCGCAACCATGGCAAGCACTTCGGTCTCGAAGCGGCGCAAGCTGGGAAATGCTTGTGGATTCAGCGCGTTTTCGGAGAAGTACATCCAGAACGCGTCGCGCAGCAGGCACAGCAGCTCTTCCCCGCCGTAGTAGACGAGGCTGAACGTGCGCCCGCTCTTCCAGTCGGCGTCGCGGGCGCGAAAGGCGCTCAGCGCGGCGAGAACCTGGTCGTGGCTTTGTCCGTGGCGGGGCAGCTGCATGGCAAGGGCCTCCTGTGGCGCCAGCCAGCGTAGCCGAGTCTCGCCATGAGGGAAACGGTCGGACGCTCATCCCGCAGCGGTCACGGCGCTCGTGCGCGTCGTGCCGCCGCTGGATGTTCGCCGAGCGCCTGGCGGGTCAGCCGGGGTGCCACCGATCTGCGCCTCGAATCCTCCGAGGAGCCGATGGGACCGCGCCACCCAACCGCCAGGCGCGCGCACAACTCAGTGATTCAGGCGATCCTTCAACACCGGCGAGGGCTTGAAGGAGAGCACGCGGCGCGCCGAGATCTCGATCGGCGTACGCGTTTGCGGGTTGCGACCCATGCGCGCCTTCTTGTCGCGCACGGAGAAGTTGCCGAACCCGGAGATCTTGACCTTCTCTTCGTGGGTCAGCGTGTCCTTGAGCGTCTCGAAGACCACTTCAACGAGATCCGCGGCCTGCCGCTTCGAAAATCCACCCAACCGATCGTACACGGTCTCGACGATGTCTGCCTTGGTCATGTCCCTTCCCTCCATAGGAATTGTTCTGCTGCCGAAACGAACGGCTAGCGCTTGTGATCGACGCGATCCTTGAGCTCGAGGCCCACCTTGAAAAACGGGACGCGCTTGGGCGCCACGGGCACCGCGTTGCCGGTCTTCGGGTTGCGGCCCGTGTAGCCCGGATACTTGCGCATCGTGAAGTTGCCGAAGTTGCGGATCTCGATGCGCTCGCCCTTGTCCATCGCATCCACCATCTGCTCGAAGATGGCGTTGACGACGATACCGGCCTTGTCCTTGGGCAACGTGGCACGCTGGGCGACGCGATCAATCAGGTCTGACTTGGTCATGACAGGTTCCTCCTGGGAAGCATGGCGGTCCCGTTCCGGAGGTACTCCGGTGGATGCCCGCGTTGTGATTCGTTGTCTTGTGGAGTACGCCCGGCCGAACCTAACGTCAAGTCCGTCTGTGGACAACTACACAAAGGCTTTGCTGTTCGCGATGTTGCTGAGATTCTGTACATCAACGTGCACAAGCCGTTCGTGAGGATTGCGGCGGGCTGCGCCTCAACTGCACGCATCGACGCAGGATGTTCACTCGCTGGATTCGCGCTACGCTCGGCGCTGGCGGACCATTCCGGGACCGGAGCACGCATTGCATGAAAAATAAGTCTTTCCTAGCTCTTGCAGCACTGTGCTGGTGCAGCTGCAGCACTCCAGTCCCAAGTCCGCCCGTCCAGGCGCTCGTCGACGCAGCGGCGGACGCGCCAACGGCCGACGTCCTGGCCGCCGATGTCGCTTCGGGGCCGGATTGCCACTGGGCCGGTCTGGGAGATCCGCCAGATCTTTCAATACCTTGCGACCTCGCGAGCACACGTGGGGACGACTGCCGCTGCTGGAACGCAAACCCGCCGTTGCCCGGCAGCGGCGCGCCAGTGGGCGCCCGCTTGGGAGTGAGCGGCTTCCTGCCTTTGGGCAGCGACGCGGACAGCGCGGCGCGCCGCAAGGTCTACGCCGGGCTCATGCACGACCTCGGCGCGACCGTGCTTCGCCAAGAGATTCGCTGGGATATGGTGGAGCCGAACCAAGGTCAGTTCGACTGGACGGCGGCCGACATCCTGGTGGCGACCGCGAAGGCGGAGCAGTGGCGTTTGATCGGCCTGCTGGGCTACGGCAACCTTTGGGCGAGCAAGCTCGGCAAGTCCCAGAATGACTACGACTTTCCGCCTGATGATCCGAACGACTTCGCCACGTATGCGGCAGCGGTCGCGGGTCGCTACAAGGCGGATGCGCAGGACTGGGAGATCTGGAACGAGCAGAACTCCGGCTGGCGCTTCTGGAAGAACGCGAACGGCGACGCGGCCGGTGATCCGAAAGGCTACGCCGATCTGCTGCTGCCGACCTACGCCGCGATCCACAAGGAGAATCCGGCGGCGCACGTCGCCTATGGCGGCCTGTTCTACCTGCCGCAGTTCATCCCCGGCGCGGAGGCGTTCTTCTCGGCGTCCCTGGCCGCGCGGCCGCAGCTGGCGCAGGCCTTCGACGCGCTGGCGTACCATCCGTACTCGCTCTATCCGCCGATCAATCCTCCAGAATTCTCGACACCTCCTGGGCAGCCGGGCATTGCGCGCTACGCAGCCGATGAGACCGCGCGCCGGTTGCAGCAACTGATCGTGAGCGACGCCAAGACGCCGCGACCGCTGTGGGTGACGGAGGTGGGTTGGCCGGCGGACGACGGCATCGAGGATCTGGCGCCGGTCAGCGAGACCCAGCAGGCGCAGTACCTGGTGCGCACGGCGCTGCTGCTGATCAGCGCGAATGTCGAGTTCGTGTGCTGGTATACGGTGATGGACATGCCGCCGGCGGCGGACAATCCCGTGCCGTGGGAGCGCTCCTTTGGCCTGTACCGCTGGGACGCGGACCCGAACGATGGCAAGCCGCCGGAGCCCAAGCCCGCAGGGCTGGCGCACGCGGCGCTGGCGCAGACCCTTGGCAAGCTCCTGTTTTCGCAGGACGAGGCCAAGGCCGGGCTGACGACTGCGCCGCAGCAACTGGCGTTCACGTCGGCGGATGCCAAGGAGATCGTGCATGTGGCGTGGAACTGGCAGGCGCAGGGCGACGAGACGCAGCCGGCGTGGTTCCACGCGCGCAAGGGCTACGGCTATCAAGCGACCGACATGTGGGGCAAACCGATTGGCGTCACGATGCACGCCGACACCCGCGTCGAGTTCCCGGTCGGCCGCGCCCCTGTCTATGTTCACGAAATCCAATCGCAACCCTGACAGCTCTTGATCCAAGTCAAGAGATGCGCGACTCTGCTGGCCGGGATCGTTCCCCCGGAGCTTCGATGCGCATCTCGACCCGACCGCCGCCGCCGCCCAAGCGAGTGACCTGCTGCCTGACCTGCAAGTGGCGGCACTGGCACGAGCTGGCCGCCCTGGACGACC
>CAIXAA010000184.1 GCA_903917305.1 uncultured Myxococcales bacterium
CACGCATGGCGGCCAGATCTGGCCGATCGGCTACCTCGTCAAGCTCGTGCAGCCGTATGTCGCCGGGCTGGCGCTGCATGAATCGACTTGGATCTACGTGAGTCGCGGCACGGGCTATTGGGGGCCGCCGATGCGCCTCGACGCGCCGCCGGAGGTCACGCGGGTGCGGCTGACCGTCGCGTGAATCCTTGACAAGCCAGGGTCCGCGCCGGACGCTTTGGCCATGAAGATCACACTTTCCCGCCTTGCCGCTGTCCTGACCCTTTCCGCCCTGTGCGCCTGCACTGGCGCCACCAGCGCTGCGGCTGGCGTGCCCGATGCCGCGGCAAGCGATACCGGCCTGATCGCCGACGTCGCGGACACGGCAGCAGATGCCTCGAACATCACTCCGGATAGCGTCGATGCGGTCAGCGCGCCGGACGTGACCGTCGCCAAGGATGCCAACGTCGTCGATGCCGCGACCGCCGATCTGGCGGCACCCGACGTGGCGGCGGTCGACAGCGCTGCGCCCGATGTCGCCGCGACGCCCGATGCGAGTGCGGCGCCGGACATCGCACCCGACCAGGCCACGGCGGCCGATGCGCAACCGGCGGATGTTGCGTTGGATTCAGCCGCTGCTGAAGTCGCCCAAGGCGGCCAGGTGGGCGACAACTGCGGCGATCCCGACCAGCCGGCGTGCGCCGCGCCGTTGCTGTGCTGCTACCCGTGCGGCATCCAAGGCTGCCACAACAAGTGCACGCAACCGTGCAGCGGGCCTGGCTGCCCCAGCGGTTGTCCTATGCTTCCCTAAGCTTACTTCTTCTTCTTGGGCTCTGGCGCGGGCGGCGGCGGCGCCTCCGCTTCCGGCTCGTCGTCCGGCATCAGCCCTTGCTTCTTGAGCGCCGCCGGCAGCCGCTGCGGCAGCAACTGCGCGGACTTGCGGCCGATTTCCGCACCCAACTCCGGCATCATGCGCGCCAGCTTCTTGCCCACGGCCGTCTTGTAGAACGCCGCGATTTCCTTGAGTTCATCAACCGAGAAGCGCGTCGAGTAGATGTCCGCCGACCACGCCAAGACCTCGTCGTACGGCATGATCTCGAGCACGGCCGCCTTGAGGCGCGCCTCGAAGTCGTCCGGCAGCCTGGCGCCGCCCTGCCGCAACGACGGCGACATCGCGTCGACCATCTGCTTGACCATCGAGTCGTAGATCTCGCGCGGCACGACCATCTGCACGAGCTCCAGCGCCGCCTTGCGCTCCGCCTCGCCCGCCCGCGCCTCTGCCGGCCGCAGCAGCGCGCCCGCCATGCACAGCACCACCGCCACCAGCCACGCCACTTGCCCTGCCCGAATCCTCACGACGACCTCCAAGTGTGAGCCAATCACTGTAGTGCAGCCCGCAGCTTCCTGCTACCGTGCGTGCCGATGCGCCACGTGCTTGCGATGTTTGCCGTTCTGACCCTCAGCTCCTGTGCGCTGCACCTGCGCGCGCCGGATCTCGATGTCGGTGCCGACCGGCCGGTCGCGCCGGCGACGGAGCCCTCGCACCTGGCCGCCGTGGTGCGCCTGCCGCTGCCGGTCGTGGCCGCGCTCGTCGAGCAGCAGGTGACGGAGCCAATCGAGCGCACCGAGAAGGTCGGGCCGATGACCTGGACGCTGCAGGTCGCGCGCCAGGGCTCGATCGTCGCGCGCTCCGATGGTGGAAACCTCTGCTTTGACGTGCCTTTTCGCGGAACCGGCACGGTGACGGCGCTGGGCGGCAAGCTCGAGCGCAAGCTGGACGCCCACATCGGCCTGTGCGCCGTTCCGCACCTCGGGCCGCGCGGCGTGCTGACCCTGAACGACGTGACGGTGCGGGTGCAGGTGGCGCACAGCGATCTCGGGCCGCTCACCAAGCCGCTGTTCGACGGGCTGGCGGCGCAGCTGGAGCAGGTCGCGGGCAGGCAGCTCATCGACTACCTGAAAACGCTGGAGATTCCCGCAAACCAGGCCTGGGCGCCGCTGACGGCGATGCTGTCGCGCGACATCGCCTTGCCGCAAGGTGCCTGCCTGCGGCTGCGGCCCCAGGCGCTGGAGCTGGGCCAGCCGGAGGTCGACCCGAGCGCGCTGCGCCTGTCCGTGCACGTCACCGCGCTGCCGACGGTGGAGCAGCCGTGCGCCAAGGTGCCGACGTCCTTGGCGGACGTGCCCGTGACGGTGTCGGGCGACCTGCAGCACCCGCCCACGCGCCTGTTGCTGCCGGTGGGCATCGGCCTCGAGAAGCTGGGCGAGGAGGTCGGCAAGTCCCTGCACGCCCTGGGCCGCATCGAGACGGGCAACGGCTGGCTGGAAGTGCAAGGCGTGCGGCTGGGTACGGCGCGCGACGTCCTCGTGGTGCGCGCCCAGGTCAAGGGCGAAGTGCGCGACTCGGTGTTGTGGATTCCGTACCACCGCGCCGTCGATGGCGAAGTGCTGCTGTGGGGCGTGCCGCAACTGGATGAAACCGTGGTGCGTTTGGCCAGCGTGCAGATGGACTTGCGCACGGATGACGGGCTGACGGAGCTGGGCGCGGCGCTCAAGCGGGCGCGACTGACCGAGATTGTCGAGAAAAAGCTGCAGGTTCCAAGGGCCTTGCTGGAGCGGCAAGCGCGCGAGGCGCTCCTCGACATCGGCAAGGGCCTGGAGTTTGCGGGCCAGCGGATGCCGGTGCGCATCGACACGGAGACGCTGCAGCTCGAGAAGGCGCGGGCGATGGCCGGAAGGCTGGAAGTCCAGGTGCGTTTCGTCGGACAGATCGTGATTGGCGACACGAACCGGCTGTAATCGCTAGCGCATGACCGAATGCCGCTGTGTCGGCGCGCTGAACGTGATGCGCGGCGCGGTGCGCAGGCGCTCGATGAAGCCCAAGGTGCGCTCGCCTTCGATGTAGCGAAGCAGCAAGAGCAAACCGCCGACGCCGTCCCGCACGTAGTTCAACTCGCGTGCGATGTCGCGGATGTTGTGGCCGAGGAAGGCGTGGCGCGAGTGCAGCAGCTCGTTGCGTGACTTCAGCAAGCGCTTGAATTCATACCATTCATGGCTCTCGCTCAGGTCCGTCAGGCTCGAATGCGCGAAGGTCTCCAGCCAGAGCGCGATGCGCGCCTCGAGGTTGGGCGCACTGCGAAACGCTTCGACATCCACGGGCTTGGCGTGCGAGTGGGCGTACATCAGCACGTAGCGCTGGATGAACGCATCGACGATGGCGACGCAGCTGAACAGGTAGGCGCGGAAGCTGCGGCAGGTGTCGACGAGATCGTCGGCGTCGCTGTGGCTGCACGCGACGGCGCGGTGGTAGAGGATGTCCTCGACCAGCTCGCCCTCGATGGCGGCGTAGCGGCACGGAACCGTCAATTCCTTGGTATAACCGGCATATTCGGCGCGCAGCTTCATCGAATGGCCGCTGCCGGAGGTCTGCACCGGTGAGGCGTGGCTGCCGCCAAAGACGTAGTCGCCGGCGTCGAAATCGGCATGAAGATCGCGCACGATGCCCGTGCGCCGCGCCTGATCGACCGCCTTCTCGAACGGCAGCCGCAGGACCTTGCCGTCGCGGTTGGTCCACGTCAGCGTCAGATTCGGCCAACCTCCGGGAGGTTCGTGCGCGCCGCGGGCTTGCACGAGGGAGACGACCAACTCCCAAGCGTCGGTATGAGCGAGGTGGTACTCGTCGATGACGAGGTACGGATGCCGTTCCATGCGCAGCCTCCGGTCGGGGTTCCCTGACAAGGTCACAGTACAAGGCGACGGGTGCACGGGCAAGCCGCCGCGGGCAACTGCGGTTGGCGCACCGACGCGCGTCGGGCACAATCCGCCGGCCAAGGAGGCGCATGATGCAGTTCCAGGATCCAAACTTCCAGCAAGCGGCGGAGCAGCTCTTTGCCCGCGCCGCCTTTCCCCAGCACCTCGGCATGCGGCTCACGCGCATCGAACCGGGGCTGTGCGGCTCCGAACTGACTGCGCAGCCTTGGCAAATGCAGCAGGACAAGTTCATCCACGCCGGCGTGATTGCCACCCTGGCCGATCACACGGCGGGCGGCGCGGCGATGACGCTGGTCGAGGCGGGGCAGACCATCCTCAGCGTCGAGTACAAGATCAACTTCCTGCGCCCGGCGTTGGGCGACCGGCTGCGCTGCGAGGCGCGCGTGCTGCGGCACGGTCGCACGCTGATTCCCACGGAGGCGGAGGTCTACGCGATCGACGGCGCCGAGGAGAAGATGGTCGCCAAGGCCATCGTCACGCTCGCGGTCGTCACGATGAAATGACCGTCACACGTTCGTGGCTTGCCGCACTCCCGGACGACCGCTACGCTTGGGCACGTCTGCACCACCACAGGAGCCCGCATGGCCAAGCCGTTTACGCTCGGGGTCGAAGAAGAGTTCCAGATCATCGATCCGGAGACGCGCGAGCTCACGTCGCTGATTACCCAGTTGATCGAAGCCCATACGCCGCTCGACGAGATCACGCTGCAGCCGGAGCTGCACCAGTCCGTCGTCGAAGTCGCGACGGGCATTTGCGAAGACATCCAGGAAGTTCGTCGCGACGTGGTCAAGAATCGCAAGACCGCCGCGGCGATCGCGGCGCGCGTGGGCATGCGCATCGGCGCCGCCTCGACGCACCCGTTCTCCCGCTGGGAAGACCAGAAGATCAGCGACAAATCCCGCTACTTGCAGCTCGTCGAGGACATGCAGGACGTCGCGCGCGGCAACCTCATCTTCGGCATGCACGTCCATGTCGGCATCGAGGACCGCGAAGAGGCGATCGCGGTGCACAACCAGGCGCGCTACTTCCTGCCGCACCTGCTGGCGCTGTCGTCCTCGTCGCCGTTCTTCAACGGCCGCCTGACTGGCCTGCAGTCGACGCGGACCCTGCTGTTCAAGCGGTTGCCGCGAACCGGCATTCCCGAGCGATTCCGCAGCTACGGTGAGTTCGAGGCCTTCGTCGCCACGCTGGTCAAGACCGGTTGCATCGACGATGGGCGCCGCATCTGGTGGGACCTGCGCCCGCACGCCGTGTATTCGACCCTCGAGTTCCGCGTCTGCGATCTGCCGACGCTGGTCGACGACGTGGTTGCGATCGCCGCCTTGGTGCAGGCGCTTGTCGCCAAGCTGACCTGGCTGCACCGGCACAACATGTCGTTCTCGATGCACCCGCGGCCGATGATTGACGAGAACAAGTGGCGCGCGGCGCGCTACGGCGTGCACGGCAAGCTGATCGACTGGGGCAAGAAGGAAGCGGTCGACTTCAGCCAGCTTGCCGAGGAGTTCCTGGAATTCGTGGACGATGTCGTCGATGACCTCGGTTCGCGCAAGGAACTCGAAGGGATCGGGCGCATCATCGAGCGCGGCACGTCGGCAGACCGCCAGATCAAGGTGTTCGAGGAGACTGGCGACTTGAAGGCTGTCGTCGACCAGATCCTGGCCGAGACGATGGTCGGCGTCGACTAGCGCACTGCGCCTGCGCACAGCCGACAGCCAGGTCCGGACACGCATTGCCTTGCGAATCCTTCTGCGCGGCACGGCATTGCAACACACGAACTCGACCGTAGCTTGGACCTTCCATCCGCAATGGCCATTGTGAAAGCACAGCCCATTGCCCACGGAGGTGTGCCATGCCCGCATTGCACGGTTTGCGGCGAGCTTTGTTCTCGTGCGCTTCGATCGCCCTAGGCAGTTGCCTGTTCTTCATGGCTTGCGGTTCAACGGCATCCTCCGGTGGCGGGTCCCCGCATCCGCCCGACGCCGTGACGTCGGATACGGCGAACCCGGCGGCGCTCAGCGTCCAGATCAACACCGACCCGAACGACTCGCATCTTGCGACGTACAAGAACGCCCAGGGCACCGCCTGGCTGTTCGGCACCAAGGACCCGGTCAGCGGCGCGCCGCTGCACGCGGACAAGATGGTCGTCAGCGACGGCAAGATGACCGTGACCGAGTTGCTCGACGCCTACAACCGGCCGACGGTGATGTCCGACTCCACGGGGCGCGTCGCGCGCTACACGTACACCGACACGGCGGTCACGATCGCCTTCAACGGCCCGGATGGATCCTCGGACACGCAGGTCATTCCGTTCGAGAAGCTGCCGGGCTTTCCGCAAGGACCCGCGACCGGCACGCAGACCGGCGCGCTGGCGGCCACGGACCGGCCCATCACGGTCGTGACGCACGTGCGGCTGATGAATGGCGACCAGTTCCTCAAGGACGTCACCGATGCCCAGGTCTCCGGGACGATCACCAACAAGTCCCTGACCTACACGGGCGCCTGGGACGCCGGTCAGAACGGCTACACGTTCCAGTTCGTGCACCGGACGGCACCGCTGGACAACGGGTACGACGACTGCGTCAAGCTGTTCGGCAAGGCGAGCACGGCCTTCACGTACGTCGGTGTGCCGTACGCCATCCTTGGCGCGTTCTGCTTCGCTACGCCGGCCGCGCCCATTTGCGGAGCCATCGTGTCATGGCAATTCGTCGCCGGCGGCGTCATCGCCACGGTGGCAAGCGCGGGAACGACCTACAAGGCCAACAGTTGCAAGGATTTACTCATCCCTGCGGATCCGAACATCATGACGGTCAGCGTCACCGTCCAGCACCCGATCCTCGGCCAGGGGACCGGCTCGGCGAGCTATGACATCACCAATCCCTCCAGTTCGGTGCAAGCCGGCCGGCTCGAAGTGACCGTGGAGTACAAGGGCAAGGCGTCGATCCTGTCGGTCGGCACCGTGCCTTCCGCGCCCGCTGCGCACCAGAGCTACCAGTTCACCTTCGACTACATCCCGGTCAGCGCGACGATCGATTGGGTCCTGTCCGGCAGCGACGGCTACGGCCAGAAGGGCACGACACCCGTCGACACGGAGAGCCTGCTGATCGGAACCGGCGTGACCGACAGCATTCCGGGCGGCGCCGCCAGCGTGACGGATACGGTCAACGCCGCGCTGATGCTCAGCGGCATCAAGCTCGACGAAAAGACCTACCACTTCACGTTCCACTAGGAAGCCGCGGGGCGCGCCTTGCCGACCAGGTGCGCACGCTCCGGCGCCACTTCCTGCGTCAGTGCCAGCCCCAGTTCTCCCGCGTGCCGCGCCATCGCGTCCAGCAGCGCCGCGCCCCACGTCCGCGCGCGCGCCGGCCCGATGCCGCGCACGCAAGCCAGCACCTCCGCGTTCGCCGGGCGCACGCGCACGAAGTCGGCCAGATCGCGGTCGCTGAGCACGTGGTACGGCGGCACGCCTTGGTTGATGGCGAGCCGGCGCCGCTCCTGCCGCAGCCGCTCGAAGAGCTGGGCCTCCGGCGAATCCGGTTGAAAATCATGGACCGGCGGACGCGCCGGGGAACGGGAGTTCGTCTGCATGGCATCCTCGAGCCGCGATTCGGGCGGCGTAGCCCGGTTGCAGTGCAGGTCCAATGCCAGGTGCTGTTGCTTGTGATGTTCACTCGTTGCCGCGATCCGGCGGTCTCACCGAGGTCTCACTGCGCCAGAAGTCCCTGATCGCACAGGTCTCACCCAGGTCTCACCGCTTCAGAACGCCTGGCCGAATTCGACGTACATGCCGAGCCCGGTCTCGGAATAGCCCGCGTCAAAGCGCAGCAGGTAGTCCTCGACGTACGCGAGGCGCACGCCGCCGCCGACGGAAGGGTGCACCTTGAAGAGCGGGCCGTCGGGCGCCCACTCCGCCCAGACGCGCCCGACGTCGCAGAAGCCCGCGATGAACAGATCCACAGGCCGCACGCCGTAGTGCCAGCGGGCAAGCCGCGATCGCACCTCGCCATTGGCGAGCATGCGGACCTTGCCGGTGTAGCGGAAGCGCTCCAGGCCGCGCACGGAGACGGCGCCGCCGACGCCTTCGAGGGCGCGGACATGGCCGCCGAACTGGGGCAGGAGTTCGACCGGGACGCCGCCGATGAGGCCGTCAAAGACGATCCTGCCGGCGACGACGAGGCGCGGGCCCAGATCGAACAGCGCCTTGTAGCCATGCATGGCGAGCGTCAACCCCGCGTAACGGAACTCGGATCCCGAGAGCCTGCTGGCGCCTCGCAGCGCCACGGTGCCCAACACGCCGCGCGTCGGCGACATCTCGAGGTCGCGCGTGTCGTAGTCGAACTCAACCTCGAACTGCGAGATGAAGCCGCCGTGATCGCCGACCGGCTGGCGCCGCCGCAGCAGCGATCGCGGGTCGGCATCGACGGAGGAGAGGCGCATCGCGTACTCCATGCCGAACTTCCACACTTTGTTGACGCTGCGCTGCGCCGACACCGCGCCGTGCCAACTGCGCACATCCATCGTGAGGTCCTCGCGCCTCGTGAGGCCGGGCGACACGACCGCGCTCGTGCTGTTGCCGACGCCGTAGAACGGATGGGCGGCCTCGCGAAAGTAGCCGACATTCGCGAGGCTGCGCCATTCGGAGCCCCACAGCTGCGGCGCGTCGAAGTAGAGCGCGTGGTTCTGCATGCCGCCGAAGTTGCCGTAGATCTGGCCGCGCAGGGAGTAGCGGTAGGGGACCCAGCCGGCTTCTCGCAGATAGATCGCGGTGTTGAGACCGAGGCCCAGGCCCATGTCGGAGCTGTAGTTGCCGTACGGCACCAGGACGAAGTCGGTGCGTGGACCGAGCGTTTCCGGCTCCTCGGCGCGCGCGGATGCGACCGGGCAAAGGCCTGCGATGACGGCCAAGGCCGCCCAGCACAGGCAAAAACGGCGGCACCACTCCGGCACGGTTCCGTCCTGGGTTGCGAGGTTGCCACTTGCGATGCTGTCGGGGCTGACCAGACTGTACCAGACTCCGCTGCGTGTCGCTTTCGCTGGACTCAGCCTGACCGGCACGGCACACTGCGAACAGCACCACGCCTTCGGGAGTTCCATGGCCTTGCGTCCCTTCCTTTTGTTGCAGTCGCGCGATCTGGACGACCCGATGCGGGAGCACGAGATCGACTGCTTCCGGCGTCATCTGGGCGTTTCGGAAGCAGAACTTGTCACGGTCAACGTCGTGGAGCGCCTGCCCACGCGCGAGGAGCTCAACCGCGCCGCCGGCCTCCTGATGGGCGGTTCGGGCGACTACAGCTGCCTCGACGACGTGCCTTGGATCCACCGCTTCATCGAGTTCGCGCGCGTCGCCGTGCTGGGCGAAGGCCGACCGACGTTTGCCGCGTGCTTCGGCTTCCAGATCCTGG
>CAIXAA010000185.1 GCA_903917305.1 uncultured Myxococcales bacterium
CAGCAGCGAGAGCTGCGGCACCGTGCGCCGCTGCCCGACCTGCTGCGGATCGCGCGCCGCCGCCAGCGCCAGCTCGTGCCACTCCGCCGCATGCCACGTGTGCTGCGGCGACCACAAGGCGTGCGTCGCCGTGCGCACGTCCAGGCAGCGTTCGCCTTGCCAGAGGCGCAGTTGACCCGGCAGCGCCTGCACGCGGTCGGCCCGCCGCAGCTGCTCGCGCAGCGGCCCCGGCAGGTTCGCCAGCGTCTTGGGGTCGTAGCGCACCGTGTCGCCGTCGACCGTCGCCCCCGGCAGGGCGATGCACTCGTCCGGACTGTGCGAATCGAGCGTGACGACTTGGATTTCGCTGGCCAGCTGCTGCAAATCCAGCGCCTGCCACAGCGCCTGCAGATGCTGCTGCGCGTGGTGGCAGTCCGGCTGGCACGGCACGAAACCCAGCACCGGCACGGGCAAAGGCTGCGCCTCCCACGCCAGCGGCGCGTGCCGGGTCTGCTGGGCAAAGGCCTCCGCGCAGCAAGCCGGATAGCCGTGCAGCCTGCCCAGCGCCTGCGCCCGCCGCGCCGGCTCGTGCGTGAGCCGCAACGCCGCGATCAGCTTGACCTCTTCGGCAGTCCGCGCCACGTCCAGCGTGCCCAGCTCCGGCGTGAACGCGTGGCACAGCCCGCGGCGCGCCAGCTCCGCCTGGGCCAGCTCGACCTCCGCGGGCAGCACGCCTTCGATGCTCAGCACGGGCTTGAGCCCCGTCGCCACGACCGGCAGCACCTGGGCCAGCAGCGCCGGCAAGTCCAGCAGCTGCTCGCCAAAGCGGAAGCGCTGCGCTTGCGGCGGTGCCGCCAAGACCTCGCGTTTCTCGCGCCAGCGCCGGGCGGCGCGCTGCAGCAGCGTCGCCTCCTCCAGCACCGCCACGTCCGCCTGCACGACCTCGATGAGGCACAGCACGAAGTCCTGCAACTCCGCGTCCTGCCCGATGTTCCACGTCGGCAGCACGGCCAGCAGCGTCCGCTCGATGTCCGCCGCGAGCTCGTCCGCCAACCCGGTCTGCAGCAAATCCAGGCGCAGCATCAGGCGCGACAGCGGGCGCATCCGCGCGTCGGCAAAGCGCCACGCCTCTTCGTCGTGGAACATCTTGCGGCGGTTCATCGGCAGCAGCGGGTCGGGCTCGGCGGCGGCCAGCAAGCCGTCGCGCTCCGCCAGCGCGGTAATCGGCAATTCCGGATGCAAACGCAGCCGCGCCTGGAACAAATTGCCGGCGACCTTGCGCGTCAGCCCCAGGAAGCGCACCAGCCCCACGTCCAGGTGCAGCGACTCCGGCGTGGTCCACGGCGTCAGAAGGACGAAGGAAACGCCGGTGTACCAGAAGTGCTCGCCCAATTCGCTCGCCAATTCGCGCAACAGGCGCACGGCGCGCAAACCGTCCAGCGTCGTCGTGCCTTTGTTGAACAGGGCGAGGCGGTCGGGATCGAAGCTCTCGATGCCGCAAGCGTAGACGCCGACACGGAAACCGGCCTCGGGATCGCGGGCGACGGCGTCGCGCAGCAGGCGGGCGATGCGCGGCACCTGGTCGGCGCGTGCGGCGCAGAGGACCTGGATTTGCCTGGCAAGGCCGGCCGCACGCAAACTGTCGAGGCATTGCTGCAACGTCGACGACGCGCTGACGGCGGTGAGCAGGAGCGCGTTGGGCAAGCGGCCGCTGCGCCTGCGTTCCTCGGCGATAGCCTCGATTTGTTTGGCGATGCGGCTGGCGGGCGTGGGTCTCAAGGTCGCGGGGCGCAAGCCGCCGCCCTCGCCGCCAGCTTCGGGGAAGAGCCAGTTGCCGCAAAAGGTGCAGCCGTGGTGGCCTTCGACGCGCGCATCGTCCAGGCCCTCGTACCAGGCATTGCGGGAAAGGCCGTGGAAATAGCCGCAGCGGTCTTCGGTGACGACGTAGATGTTGTCGACGTCGTGCCGCTCAGCTCCGGCGTTGGCGGGCTGCCAGTCGTAGCGCGGCACGAAGCCGGGGCGGTCGAGGTCGGCGCTGCCGCCGAAGGGGCGCAGGCCGGGCAGGCCGGTGAAGGGCACGCGGCGCACGTCGTGGATCGTTGCGCCGGGCGCGGCGGCCAGGAGCTGGGCTTCTTGCGGTGCGAACAAGGGATCGGTCGTCAGCAGCAACGTCGGCGCGAAGGTGCGCACGGCTTCCAGGACCTTGGCGATCTCTTCGTCTTCCAGCGTGACCTGATCGCGCTGGTGCTGCATCAGGTTGGTCGTCGCGATCCCGAGGCGCAGCCAGATGCTGGGGACCTGCAGTTCGTCCAAGTAGCCGCGCACGAGCGGCAAGTTCGCATCGACACGGCCAGGGAACTGGTCGGCGTTGACGAACTCGAGGAGGAAGACGCGGTGCATGGTCGTTCTGGCGGCGACGGCCGCTCACGCGAGGCTAGTGCTGGTGCTTTGGGTTCGCAAGGGAATGCGGGAAGTCGCCCGTTGTCGCGCCTTTCGCGCCTTCACGCGTCGGTCGGCACCGTGAACTTCCCCGGCACCGCGACGCCCTGCGCTTCACTCAGGGCATTCAGCAGAAGTTCCACGTCGGTGTGCACCTGCAGCATCGCCAGGTGGCGGTCCGCGATGAAGCCTTGCTTGTTCGCGTGGTGCAGGTAGGTGACAAGCGGTTGGAAGAAGCCGTCCACGTCCAGCAGCGCAATGGGTCTCTGGTGCAGCCCGATTTGCGCCCACGTCAGGATTTCGAACAGCTCGTCCAACGTGCCAAAGCCGCCTGGCAGCGCGATGAAGGCGTCCGACAGCTCCGCCATGCGCGCCTTGCGCTGGTGCATGGTGTCC
>CAIXAA010000186.1 GCA_903917305.1 uncultured Myxococcales bacterium
TGCATGCGGAATTCAAGGCGCTGTTCCCGCGCAATGCGGTCGAGTACTTCGTTAGTTATTACGATTACTACCAGCCGGAAGCCTACGTTCCCTCGTCGGACACCTACATCGAGAAGGACGCGCAGATCAACGACGAGATCGACCGCATGCGCCACGCGGCGACCTATGCGCTGCTGGAGCGGCGCGATGTCCTGATCGTGTCGTCGGTGTCGTGCATCTACGGCATCGGTGCAGCGGAATCGTATGTCGGCATGCGCGTGAAGCTGGCGGTCGGGATGCGGGTGCGGCGCGACGATTTGCTGCGCAAGCTGGTGGACATCCAGTACGAGCGCAACGACCTCGATCTGGCGCGCGGCAACTTTCGCGTCCGCGGCGATGTCGTGGAGCTGCAGCCGGCCTATGCCGATGATCGCGCGATCCGCATCACGATGTGGGGCGACGAGATCGAGAGGCTGGAGAGCATCGATCCGCTGCGCGGCGTGGCGCTCCAGTCGCTGGAAAGCCTCAACATCTATCCGAATTCTCACTACGCGACGCCGCCGGAGCAGATTGCCCAGGCGCGCGTGACGATCGAGGAGGAGTTGGAGGAACGGCTGCGGGCGCTGCGCGATGCCGGCCGACTGCTGGAAGCGCAGCGGTTGGAGCAGCGAACACGCTTTGATCTTGAAAACTTGCAGGCGCGCGGGTTTTGCAGCGGCATCGAGAACTATGCGCGGCACCTGTCGGGTCGCCCGGCGGGCGCGGCCCCGCCGACGCTGGTCGACTATTTCCCGCCCGATTTCATCACGTTTCTCGACGAGTCGCACGTCATGGTCGGCCAGATCGGTGCGATGTTTCGCGGTGATCGTGCGCGCAAGGAGACGCTGGTCGAGCACGGGTTTCGCCTGCCGAGCGCGCTCGACAACCGCCCGTTGCGCTTCGAGGAATTCATGGAGCGCGTGCACCAGCTGGTGTTCGTCTCCGCGACGCCCGGCGACTGGGAGTTGAACCAGACCGGCGGCGTGATCGTCGAGCAGGTCGTGCGGCCGACCGGCTTGGTGGATCCGGAGGTCGAGATCCGGCCCGTGCGCAGCCAGGTTGATGATCTGCTTGCGGAAATCCGCCTGCGCGCCGCCGCCCGCGAGCGCGTGCTGGTCACGACCTTGACCAAGCGCATGGCGGAGCACCTGACCGAATATTACGACGAGCTTGGCGTTCGCGTGCGCTACATGCACAGCGATGTCGAGACGTTGGAGCGCATCGAGCTGGTGCGTGCGCTGCGCGCCGGCGACTACGACGTGCTGGTGGGCATCAACCTGCTGCGCGAAGGGCTCGACATTCCTGAGGTGTCGCTCGTGGCGATCCTGGACGCGGACAAGGAGGGCTTCCTGCGCTCCCGGCGTTCGCTCATCCAGACCATCGGCCGGGCGGCGCGCAACCTGAACGGCCGCGTGATCCTGTACGCGGATGTGATGACCGACTCGATCGTCAACGCGCTCGCCGAGACCAATCGGCGGCGCGAGCGGCAGGTCGTGTACAACGAATTGCATGGAATCACGCCGAAATCCGTGGAGAAGGCGATCGCCGCGGCGCCGGGTCCGCACGTGGTCGAAGAGGTGATGGCGGTGTCACGGCGCAGCCGGCTGGAGCTGGAGCGCGAAGTGACCGACGTGCGCAAGCGCATGAAAGTCGCGGCGAACGAGCTGAACTTCGAGGAAGCGGCGCGGCTGCGCGACGAGGCGCGGCACCTGGAGCAGATCCTGCTGGCGGTGGACTGACCGCTACGGGCGCTTGCGCAGCGCGTGCCACTTCGTCGTGGTCGTGCGGCCCAGGCGCACGCGGCGCAGGGCGACGTCGAGGACGAGCAGCAGCAGCGCGAGGCCCGCGAGCTCTGGCCACAGCGGCGACAGCGTGCGGTGGGTCGCACCGTGATCGTTCAACCAATCGCGAGGTTGCGCGTTCTCCTTGCCGCCCGTGCCGCGCACCAGCTCCGCGAGGCCCGACGTCATCGGGTCGGGCAGCCGGTACTCGTCGGCGTACGGATGCACGGCAGTCGCGCGCCCGGAGGCCAGCACGGGCTTGTCCGGACCCGCGCGCAGCGTGGCGAAGACGTCGTAAGGGCCCAGCGCAGCAAGCGGAATCGACGTTTCGTAGCGGCCGGTCGCCACCTCCGGCAGCGGCAGCGTGGCCTTGGCGCCCTGCGGCCCCTGCACCTCCACCTGGCCGAAAAGCCCTTGCATGTAGCGATCTTCCTCGTCGATCGCGTCCAGCGCGATGCGCAGGCGGTCACGCTCGCGCACCAGCAGCACGGGCACCTGCGCGCCGAGATCCTCCTGCAGCAGATCGCGCGCCAGCTGGCGCGCCAGCAGCGCGTAGCCGGGCCAGTCCAGCCACGCTGCCGCCCAGCGGTTCTTGAGATCGCTCGTCCATACGCTGACTTTGCCCAGGCCGAGCCGCCAGCGCACGAGCAGCGGCTGGTGCGTGGAGGTCGCCAGGATCTCCTCCGCACCCGGCTTGACGCGGGTCGGCAGGAAGCCGGTCAGCACCGGCGAGCTCTCCACCGCGACGCCGCGCAGCAGATCGATGCGCCCGACGCCGCCGACGCGCCGCGCGTGGATCTGCTTCTCGACGATTGAATCGCCTGTGATCAAGCGGGTTTCGCGAACGAAGATGCGCGGCAGGGTCTCCGGACGATCCGTGAAGTAGGAGCGACCGCCGCCGCGATCCGCCACCGACTCCAAGAGGCCGCGATCGACGTCGCTGCCCACGCCCACCGTCGACACCGTGATGCCGGAGCGCTTCATCTGCCGCACCAGCGCGTCGATGCCGGCCTTGGGCGCCTGGCCGTCGGTCAGCAGGATCACGTGCTTGACCTTGGCCTGCGCGGTCAGCAGCGCCTGGTACGCCATGTCGAGCGCCGGGTAGATGTGCGTGCCGCCCGAAGGCGTCAGGCGCGAGATGTCCGTGGCAATCTTGTAGCGATTCCCCGCACGTTGCAGCCGCACGGCGAGCCGCGCCTCGCTGTCGAAGGCGATGACGCCGATGCGATCCTCCGGCGCCATCGACTCGGCCGTCGCGCGCGCCGCCTCCTTGGCCAGCTCCATCTTGGAGCCCGCCATCGACCCGGAGCGATCGACGCACAGCATCAGCGCGATCGACGGCGCCTGCACCGTGCTCTCCACATCCATGCGCACCGGCAGCACGACCTTGTCGAGGTAGGTGTCCTGATAACCGCCCGAACCGAGGCTGTTTTCCCCGCCAAGCACCAGCAGCCCGCCGCCTTGCCGCACGTAGGCATCGAGGTTGCGCATGTCGCCATCGGTCAGGAGCGGCGCGCCAGCCGGCGACAGGCGCGGCACGTCGGAGAGCACGATGGCCTGGTAGTGCTTGAGCGCAGCCGCCGTGCGCGGCAGGCCATCGGCTGGCCGGATGTCCACTTCAAAGTCATCGGTCAGGGCGCGTGCCAGGTATTGCGATTGATTTGCCGCACCTTCGACGTAGAGGACATGGGGCCGGGCCTGGACGATCACCCTGGCGCGCTGCTGGTTGTTGGTGGTGAAGCGGTCTTGGCCACGCAGGACGTCGCACTGCACGGCCAGCTCCGCCGGACCGCCCTGGCGCAAGCGCAGCGAGCCGAGGTCGATGCGCGTCTGGCCGGCCGGCACGGTGCGCTCCACCGGCGGCAGCGCCTCGGTCCCGGCGCGCACGGCACAGCGCACCGTCGCCTCGGCGGTCGCCTGCACGCGAATCGCCACGGGAAACGGAACATTGGCGCGGATCTGCGCGGGCAGCTCGAAGCGGTCGACCACGAACTCCCCGCGCGTGGGCAACGGCGGCAGCGCCGGCGTGTGCACGCGAACGCCCGCGGCGCGCAGGGCGGGCAGCAGCTCCGCCGCGTCGCCGCGCGTCTCGACGCCGTCGGTCCACAGCACGAAGTGCGGCACCGATTCGCCGTCCAGCAGCGCCAGCGCGCGGTCCAGGGCGCCGGCCAGATCGGTCTCCTCGTCGCTTTGCGGCTGACGGGCAATGCGCGGTGGCGCCAGCGGTTTGGCCGGCTGATCGTCGGTCGCCGTCGGCGGCCACGGCAGGCGATCGACGGTGCCATCGAAGGCGAGCACGGTCACCTGCGGCAGCTCGGCGCTGCGCGGGGCGCGCTGGCGCAGCAGGTCGGCCGTCGCCTCTGCACCTTGGGCCGCCGCCGCGATCAGCGCGTCCGGCACCGATCGCGATCGATCGATCAGGTGCACGACCTGCACCGGCCGCGGCAGCACCTTCTCGATCTGCGGACCGGCGGCGGCGAGGGCCAGCAGCAGAAGAAGCGATGTGCGCACGATCACTTGCAGCACGCGCTGCGGCTTGGGCAGGTCCGTCAGGCCAAGCGGCGCCAGCAGCGGCACGCTCAGCGCCGCCAGGGCCGCCAGCAGCAGGCGCGGCGACGCGAACGTGACGCCATGGCGCGCGAGATCGGCCAGCAGCGCCGCCAGCCAGCGATCGCGGGCCAGCCACGCGGTCAGCGCGATCGTCAACCAGATGAAAAGCCACAGGAGATGGGCGGCGCGCAGCTTCACAGCGTCCTCCGCCTCAGGTAGAGCAGCCACTCCAACGCCAGGATCGCCAGCGCGGCCAGCAGCAGCTGCGCGGAGCGCGTCCAGGCCTGCGCCGCATCCTGCCGCTGCACGCGGCGCGGCGCGTGCCAGGCTAGGCCCAGCGCGTGGACATCGCCCGGCCGTTCGCTCGCCGGCAGCAGCGTGGGCCGCGCGATCTGGTGGCCGTCCGGCGCCGTCCACGTGTGGATGCCCTGGATTTCACTGCTCGCCAGCAGCTGCGTCCCCGCCGCCCGCGCCCGCCGCGGCGCCTGGCCCGGCTCGCGCCATTGCCATGCCAGCCCGGCGACCGGCGCTTCGACCGCCCACGGCCGCCCCAGCTCCAGCGGCCCCAGCACCGGCTCGTCCTCGCCCGCCAGCCACGCCACCGCATTGCCGACCAGCAGCGGCAGCGCATAGCGACCGCCCAGGTCGGTCTCCGCCAGGTCGATGCCCCACTCGATCTCGCGCACGCCAGTCTGGCGCGCGACCATCACCGGCCCGGACGGCGCGACGCTCGCCAGCACCATATCGTCCGGCTGCAACGGCAGCAGGCGCACGCGGTCGAAGTTGGTGTCCTGGAAGCTCACGCCGCGCATCAAGGCGTGCTCCGCCGCCCGCGGCACGATCTCCGGATTGTGCGCAAACCTGGCTGGCGTCTCGGACTTTGGCGGGTCGAGCAGCAGGCGCAGCCCCGGCATCCCCGGCGGCAAGGGCGCCGCGACATTGTCCAGGACGACGAGGTCGATGCCGTGGCGCGGCCGATCCGCCGCGGCAAAGTCCTCAGGATGGTAGCGTTCCGGCGCGATCTGCTGCACCCGCGTCCGGTCGCCCGCGTGCAGAGCCGCCTCCAGGAACAGGTCTTGCGCGCTGACGAGCAGCACGCCCAGCTCCCGCCGCTGCGCCAGGACGGCGAACCCCCAATCGTCAAACGGCGCCTGATCTTGCAGCGCGCCCGGCACCGGCGCCGGCTGCACGTGGATGGCAAAGCGCGGCGCGTCGAGATCGACGTCGGGCAGGATCTGGGTGCTCGATCCGGGAGGCAGGACGGCGGGTTGGACGCGCCGCAGCGCCGAATCGCGCGAAAACTCGACCACATCTTGCGCCGTTGCCGATGCCGCCACGGAGATCTGCACCGCTTGATCGCGGAGCGTGTCATTGCGCAGGCGCAGCGTCAGCGTGCCGCGGCCTGGATCCGCGGGGTCGGGCCGCAGGCCGACGTGCTCCACCGCGAGGTTGTCGAAGCCGTGCGCCAGGGCTTTCTGAACCAGCGCTTGCGCTTGCGCCGCCGTCGGCGCCTGCATCGCGGCGCGCGCCGGCCCGACCCAGACGTGGCGCGGCTCCGGCCTGGCGCTCGCCGCGTCGCCCTGCAGCGGCGTGCCGCCGTCGGTCACGAACACGATGGCCGCGCGGTGGTAGCCGGTCAGCGCCTGCTCCGCCGTCGCCAGCGCGCGGTGCAGATCCAGGCCTGCGTCATGGGGTTTGAGCGCCGCGATCGCCTGGCGCAGCGCCGCGCGATCCGTGCCCCAGCCGGCCAGCACGCGCGCACTGCCGGAAGCGGCGATGAGCACGAAGCGATCTTCCGGCGGCGCGGCGTCGACCAGCTCCGTCGCCTGCTCGATGGCCTCCTGCAGCCGCGTCGTCCCGCGCGCCAGGCGGTCCTTGATCTGGCCGTCGCGCGCGGCCATCGACGCTGAACAATCGAGGATCAGGACGGTATGTGGCGCCTGCACCTGCGTGTCCGGCGTGTTGCGGCCCGCCAGCAAGGGCAGCGCCGCCGCCGACCAGATCAGCGCGGCAATGCCCAGCAGCAGCAACAGCGAGAGCCAGCGCCGCCACTGGGTGCCGAGCACGCGCGCCTCGCTCTGCGCCAGCACGCGCTGCCACAGCCCGCCGAACGGCACCTCGATGCGCCGCCGGCGCGGCCGCAGCAGGTAGAGCAGCACGAGCACGGCCGCCACGCTGCCGCCCAGCAGTGCCAGCGTTCGCAGATCGGCGGCGAGGTGCATCACCCGAGAAACCCTCCGGTGCGAAAGACTTTCATGACGACGTCATCGAAGGACTGGCTCAGATCGACCGTCAGGCAGCGTGCGCCGACCTGGCGTGCAGCACGATGGATCTCCTCGGAAAACTGGGCGAAGGCCTCGCGGTAGCGCGCCATGAGCGCCGGCGTCAGGCACAGCTCGCGCTCCTCGCCGGTCTCGCAGTCGACCAGCGCGAAGTCGCCGGCCACGGTCGTGTCGAGCAGCGTGCGATCGCACAGGTGCAGCACCATCGGCTCGAAGCCGCGCAAGGAGAGGTCGCGCAGCGCGTTGCCCAGGCCGGTCGGGTCATAGAAATCGCTCAAGATCACGCAGAGGCCCGGCCGCGGCTGGTGGCGCACGAACGCCGCGAGCGAGGCCACGATGCTGGTGCGCCCCGCCGGCGCGATGGCCGACAGCAGCCGCAGGATGTGGAAGAACTGGTTGCGGCCGCGCACCGGGCTCATCGGCGCGGCGACGCCTTGCGCAAAAGGCACGACGGCGACGCGATCCAGGTTGGAGAGCGCGATGTAGGACAGCGCCGCGGTGACCTGCAGCGCGCGGTCCAGCAGCGTCGGCTGGCCCGCCGGCGCCATGTCCATCGACAGGGAGCGATCGACGAGGAAGTAGACGCGCAGGTCCTCTTCTTCTTCATACAAGCGCAGTTGCAGGCGGCGCGTGCGGGCGAACAGGCTCCAGTCGATGCTGCGCGGTTCGTCGCCGGGCGCGAAGTCGCGGTGATCGGCGAACTCGATGCCGCTGCCGACCTTGCGCGAACGGCGCTGGGCGCGCTGGCCGGAGGTGGCCATGCGGCGGGCCAGGAGCGCCAACTGCTCGACGCGGCCCAGGAAGCCGGCGTCGAACAGGTCGGTGCGCAGGGCGCTGCTGCCGGTCTTTGCCTCCGCCATGATCTCCCTACGCTTTCCCGAGCTTGTGATCCAACTCCGCCAGCATCTGGTCGATGATCTGGTCCGGGCGCACGCCATCAGCCTCGGCGTCGAAGTTCAGCAGGATCCTGTGGCGCAGCACGGGTTTGGCCAGCGCGCGGATGTCGTCCGTCGCCCCGTTCGCGCGGCCCTGCGACAGCGCGCGCAGCTTGGCGCCGAGGATCAGCGCCTGCACCGCGCGCGGACTGCCGCCGCTGCGCACGTGCTTGCGCGCCGCCGTCAGCGCCCCGTGCGAGCCCGAGACGAGCTGCACCGCATAGTCGACCACGTGGTGCGCGACCGGGCAGCCCAGCGCGAACTCGCGGATCTGCAAGATGTCCTCGCCGGTCAGCACCTGCGACAGCGTCACCGCGCCCGGCCGCACGGTGCGCGCGACGATCTCGTGCAACTCCGCGGCACTCGGGAACGGCACGTCCAGCTTGAAGAAGAAGCGGTCCAGCTGCGCCTCGGGCAGCGGATAGGTCCCTTCCATTTCCAGCGGGTTCTGCGTCGCGAGCACGAAGAACGGCGCCGCCAGCGTGTGCGTCTGCCGGCCCGCCGTCACCGAGCGCTCCTGCATCGCCTCCAGCAGCGCCGACTGCGTCTTGGGCGTGGCGCGGTTGATCTCGTCCGCCAGCAGGATGTTCGTGAAGATCGGGCCCTTCTGGAACACGAAGCCGTGGCCGCCGTGCCCGTCGTCCGTCACGAACTGCGAGCCGATGATGTCGCTCGGCATCAGGTCCGGCGTGAACTGAACCCGTTGGAATTGCAGGTGCAGCGCCGAGGCCAGCGTGCGCACCAGCAGCGTCTTGCCCAGCCCCGGCACGCCTTCGAGCAGCACGTGGCCGCCAGCCAGCAGGCCCAGCACCACGCCGTCGATGACCTCGTCCTGGCCGACGATGACCTTGCCAAGCTCCGTGCGCAGCGTCTGCAGTTGCGAAGCCACCCACGCCATGCGCTCGCCGATCTCGGCCGCCGTCAAGGTTTGCTGAATCTGCGTCATGACTTGCCCTGCACCTTCCCGTCACCGCGGACGGATGAGCTCGAAATAGCGGCGCACCACGGCGCGCCGTCCCGCCGGCAGCTGCTCCTTGTCGAGCATCTCCTCGGCGACCTCGCTGTACTCCACGTAGACCTCGCGCCAGCCCTGGCGCGCGAAGCCCTTGCGTGCTGCATCGACAAAAACCTTCTTCGTATCCGGGCCCTTGCCTTCCTCGCCCTGCAGCTTCTCGCGCTTGCCGCCAGCAAGCCGCCGCTCCTTGCCGTTCTGCTCGTCGCTGCCGGGCCCGTCGCCCTGGCCATCGCCCGGCTCCTGCTGCCCACCGGCTTTCTGCCCGGACTTGCCGCCGCGGCCCGCCTGCGCCGCCTCCTGCCGCAACTCCTCCATCCGCGAATGGTTTCCCAGCCGGCCTTGCCCCAGCTTGAACGGCTTGTCCTGGCCCGGCTGCGGCTGCCCGCCTTGGGCGTGCTCCCCCTGCCCGGGCTGCTCGCCGTCCTTGCCGCCCGCCGCCTTCTGCCCAAGCCGCGACTTGTCCCCGTTGCCATGGCCTTTTTGCCCATCCTGACCCGCGGCGCGCTGCTCGAAGGACTCCTTGCCCGCATTGCGCTCCCCCGCGCGCTCCAGGGCCTCGCGCACGTCGCGCATCCGCGCCTGCCCGATGCGCTCGGCCTGCCGCGCCTGCTCCGAGTGGCTCTCGCGCCGCAGCTCGTCCGCCGCCGCCCGCATCTGGTTCTTCAAGGCCTGCGCCGTTTGCTCCTTGTTCTCCGCGCCTTTTTGCCCGAGCCGGCTGCCCTGCTGCCGCCGCAGCTCGTCCGCCGCCGCGCGCGCGCCGCGCTCCAAGCGCTGCACCTGGTGCTGCGC
Source organism: uncultured Myxococcales bacterium (assembly GCA_903917305.1). Classification (GTDB taxonomy): domain Bacteria; phylum Myxococcota_A; class UBA9042; order UBA9042; family UBA9042; genus CAIXAA01. Next base: position 9,371 of record CAIXAA010000186.1, read on the forward strand.
CGCTTGCGGATCACCTTCCGTCTTGCGCAGTTGCTCCAGCTCATGCCGCGCCGACTGCAGCCGCTCCTGGTCGGAGCGTCCAAGGCCGCCATTCTCCGCGCGCTTTTGCTGCAGGCGCGAGATGCGGTCGGCCAGCTCCTTGAACTTCTCGGGAACCTTGCGATCCTTCAAGGCGGACGCGAACTTCTCCACCGCCTTGACCCACTTCTCCAGCTCCTTGTCGCTCAGGTTCTTGTCCGCCAGCTGCTCGGCGATCTTGGCCAGGGCATCCAGGTCCTTCTGCTCGGTCGCCTTCTTGATCGCATCGGCCTCCGCACCCTTGGGCGCCGCACCTGCCGCCGCGCGCGCCGCATCGAGCACCGCGTTGCGCACCGCCAGATCGCGCTGCTGCTGGGCTTCGGCGGCATCGCGCGCCGGCTCCCCGGACGGCGGCCGCGGCGCCTCGTCGGCCTCCGGATCGTGCGGCCGCCGCTTCTCCAGATCCGCCAGCAGCTCCAGCGCCTGGCGCTTGTCGATCTGTCCGTCGGCTACTTTGCCAAACACATCGCGCACTTCATGCAGCCACTGGCGCGTCTCCGGCTTGTGCACCTGCGCCTCGAGCGCATCCAGCAGCCGCAGATCCGTGTGCAGCAGCGCCACCGCATCGGCGCCCAGCACCTCGGCCGCGCTGGCAAAGGCGTGCGGCCCGGGCGGCAGGCGCGGGGTCAGGCCGGCCAGCAGTTGATCGCTCGGCCCCGGCAGCGTCCACGGCAGCAGCCAGGTCAGCGGCGCCGCCAGCGCCAGGGCCAGCGCGCCCGCCGCCAGAGGCAGCCAGCGCAGCTGCGCCGGCCA
>CAIXAA010000187.1 GCA_903917305.1 uncultured Myxococcales bacterium
AAGCTGACGCGCGCGCCCAGCTTCATGCCCCTGAAATCACCGCACAAGTCCGTGCAACGTCCGGCGTGGCCGCAATCGGTCACTTCGACGTGCAGGTCCTTCAACGTGCCAGACTTGTTCGCGACTTTCGGCTGGTCGAGCACGCGGTGGCACTCGCCGTCAATGGCCATCAACCCTTGCAGGTGCGCCAGCGTCGCGGCGTCGAACGACGTCGGCATGCCCGGGATCGCGCCCGGCGCCTGCCCGGCGCGCGTGTTGGCGATGGAATCCGCAACAAGGTCATCGACCTTTGGCCACTTCATGTCGAACGTCAGGCGCGGAACCTGGCCTTCGCCCACCGTAAGGTCGCCGGCCGCTTCGACCAGCCCGCAGCCGGGCAGCACAAACGCGAGGATCCACAACAGCATGCTTGCTTTCATCGCTTGCTGCTCCCGTAGCCGAAGCCGAACTCGGCATTGACGTTGAAGTCCAGCGTGTTGGCAAAGAAGCTGTCCGGGCCGATGCCGTACGGCGTGATGGCCTCGACGTTGATGTGGAAGTTGTCGGCGACCCGGTAGCGCCCCTTGGCGATGAGGATGTCGCGGTTGGTCCCCTTGAACGCGAACAGGCCGCCCGCGGTGTCGACCGAGCGGCGGTTCCACGTCGCGAGAAACTGGAAGTTTTTGTAGCGCGGCACTTCGAGGTGGACGAAGATGTTGTTGTCCGGCATCGTGTCGTTGGTCTCGATGCCGACGGCGACGGCGAAGATCTCCTCGATCTTCCAGCTGGCCTCGAAGTAGAGGCCAAAGACCTTGCCGCCATTCGGGTTGCGCCCGAGAATCTCCTGCACTTTCGTGCCGTTCGGATTCGCGGTGCGGCTGCCGATGGCGTACTGCACGCGCTGGATCTCGTACATCACGTCGAAGTAGCTCGGCAGGTAGTTGCGGTCATAGCGCCGCACTTCCGCGCGCACGCGCAGCGCATGCACCGTATTTTCGCCGAGATTCAGGCGCAGCAGGTTGCCCCACGTCAGGCCGCCGGACTGCACGCCCTTGGTCGGCACGTTGCTCCACACGTTCTGCGCCGTGTCGGTCGGCACGCCGGAAGCCAGCATCGAGTAGTCGACGTAGGTCTTCCAGTCGACCTCGCTGGTGTCGATCAGCTTGATCTCGGCATCGCCACCGTACGCGACGACCGTCGTCGGAATGTAGATGGGCTGGAACGTCTTCTGGTTGATGAGGAACTCGTTGGCGCGCCGCCCGTCCTTGTCGACGTCGCCGAAGTCCAGCTTGTTGCGCAGCGGGGCGTCGACGTCCGCCACGACGGTCGCGCCGAGCGAGAACGAGCGCATCGCGTAGTTGCTGCTGTCGATGAAGCTCAGCGGCTTGACGAACGCGAGGCCGCCCATGACGTTCGGCCCGGTGACGTTGTTGATGTACGTCTCCATGCCGCCATAGTCGCCGAAGGCGTCCAACTCCGCGCTGACCTGCCGCGAATTCAGATTCAAGTTCGGGTTGTAGCGCTTCAAGATCGTGCCGTGGCCGATCGAGCTCGCCTTGAACGCATTGACGTCCAGGTAGACGTGCTTTTCCTTGCCGCCGTACTGGATGCCGCGGATGAACTGTGCGAAATCGCTGACTTGGTCCCAATCCTGCGGGCGGATGCGGCCGAGGTGGCTCCAGCCGTGCGGGTCGCTCTTGGTGCTCGGGCGCGTGTCGTTGAGCTCCAAGCGGATCGGCACGCCAAACGTCATCGTCAGCGGGCGATTGTCCAGTTCTGTCGAGTAATTGATCATCGGCGTGATCGACGCGTAGTAGATGTCGCCGATGCGCTCCGGGCCGATGATGACGCCGACTTCGTTCTCCCACGGCACCAGGCCGATGGCGCCGACGTTGGCGAGCTCGCCTTCGATGAAGCGGTCGCTCTTCTTGGACGGTGCGCGTGCGGCAGAAGGCGTGGCAGCTTCGGGGGTTTCAACCGGAGCCGGTACCGTAACCGGAGCCGGGGCCGGAGCCGGAACTGGAACCGGAACCGGAGCCGGAACCGGGACCGGAGTCGGAGCCGGCGCCACGACCGGTTCGTCCGGCGCGGGCGGCGGCGGCGGCGCATCCGGGGTCGGCGGAGCCTCCGGCGGCGGTTGCTGTTCCGGCTGGCGCGTCGGATCGACCTGCTGGGCCCAGGCCGCCAGCGCGCCCCAACCGAGCACGCCGGGCACGAGCACCACAACCACGAGAAAGCGCAAACGGATCATGTCCTTGCTCCGTCCTCTTGACCGCCGCGTCCTCTTGATCGTTGCATCCTCTTGAACGCCGCACCGTGCGGCGCGACGCCTACAGCGCGCCGAGGGTCTGGGTCACGCACGGCTCGGCGCCATGGCTGGCCTCGTGGTCCTTGGCCGCCTTGACCAGGATGGCGCGCTGAGGACCCAGGGGAAGCCCCTTGTAGAGCAAGGTCACGTTGCTCTTCTGGAACCCGCCCGCGACCTTGCACAGCGCGTGGGTCACCTGCGCAAGGCAACGCGCGCCATTGGGCCGGCCGACCAGGTAGCCGGCGATGTCCTTGCCGCCCAGCATGTCGGTGTGGGCATCGAGCAGATCGCAGCGCTCCGGCGTCTTGGCCAGCTCCGCGTCCAGCCAGCGCGCCACGAACAGATCCGCCACGGTCTGGTGGCCGAACTTCCACTCCGCCGCGTTCTTGGTGCCTTCGCCGGTCCCGCCGATCTTCTCGAACAGCACGGACTGGAAGATCTTCTCGCACACTTCGCGGTTCGCCGGCGTGTCGCCGCCCGGCAGCGAGCCGAAGCAGCGCTTGATCGTAAACACCAGGTTCCACTCGCCATCCGCGTAGGCGCCGTGGCGCACCATGGCGTCCACCGCCTGCAGCGCCTGCTCGCCCTTCCACTTCATCTCGACCAGCTCCTTCTCCAACCGTTCCGCGAGGACCGCCTCGTGCACCTGCGTCAGGTTCGCCTGCAGGCCGCCCATCTCCGTGTCCGGGTTGAACGTCTTGGCCATGCGCTGCACGACCTGGATGTCGCGGTAGGTCGACAAGTACGGGTAATAGCACTGCTGTCCGATCAGGCTCTGGCTCTCCATGTTCCAGGTCTTGATGAAGGACGTCATGCGATCGCGCTCCACGTCGTCCTCCGCCAGGCGCACCAGGCTCGAGCGCGCGCGGCCGCAGTCCAGCGGCGGCAGCTCCAGCACGGCGTCGAAGCCCACAAGACCGTAGAACGGCTCGAAGATCGACGGACGACCGAAGACGACCACGGTCGCCTGCGGGTGGTGCGCGCGCAGATCGTCAATGGCCTCGCGGATCTCCGTGCGGTCGCCCTGGGTCTCATCGAGGGAGTCGAGCAGCAGGATCCAGCGGCTGTCCGGCAGCAGATCCGTCAGCTTCTTCTTGGCTTCCGCGCCGCCTTGCAGCTGCAGCGTCTCCGAGAGCGCCTTGACGATGCGGTTCTGGCCGTGCGACGGATCCGTGCCGTTGAAGGTTTCCTTCAAGTCGACGCGGAACGCCGGGACCGTGCTGCAGGTCTGCGCGACCAGCGACTTGCTCAGCTCGGTCTTGCCGACGCCGCCGCGCGCCTGGACGAAGAGGTAGCGCACCTTGCCTTCGCGCAGCGCGTCGACCAGAGCGGTCTCCTTGATCATCCCGTCGTCTTCTTCCGGTAGCTCGAACGCCCACTTGAGCGCCTTCAAGCGCGGCGGCAGGTAGTCGAGCTGGCGCACCGCGGCCGCGTGCTGGGCCGCTGCCGTGCGGCAGGCGTTCGTGTGGCTGGAGCTGCCCTCCTCCACGAACTTGTGCAACGCCGCTCCGCCACAAGCGATTCCTGTCGCAGCCACGACACTGGCGAGCCACATTCCGCTGATCACGCGCCCTGTTCTCATGGTCAGCCTTCCTGTCCTGATGCGCATCTGTCCCCCGATCCGACACAACCCTTCACGTGGGCCGTTGTACACGGCAATCGCTTGTCTGCAAAGCCCGGTCGGCCGCCACGGAGCGCTTGGATTCCTGCTTGCCAGCCGCGATCGATCTGTTACCTTGCTCTTGCTGGCCGTTGTCGTGCCCCCCAGCCTCGGCAGCGGCCAGCACCTTTCTTGCCCTTGGCGGGTCACGCGCAGTACAGCACGACCGCCGCCGTCCTCGCGACGCGCACCGCGACGCCACCGTGCACCGGGACGATCTGACCGTCCTCCGCGCCGTGCAGCAGCCACCAAGCGCCGCCCGGCAGATCGAACCAGGCGGACGCGTCTGGCGTGGCATTGAGCAGCACCGCGATCCGGCCACGCGGGCCGAGCACGGTATAACCTAGCGCAAATTCACGACTTCCCGCAAGCACATGCAGCACACCGTCGGCGGCGAACGCCGGCAGCAGCCACTCCTTGCGCAGCTGGATGAGGCGCCGGTAGTGGTCGACCAGCTCGACGTTGCGCACCCGCTCGCGCCAGTCGAGGTGGTTGGTGGCGTCATCGCGGTTGTAGCTGTTGCCGTCCAGGTAGCCGCGCCGCCCGCCGGCCTGCACCTTGGCCCTGCCCCACTCCTGACCTTGGGCAATCATGACGGACCCGCGGGAAAGCAGCAGCGCCGCCGCCGCCAGCTTGTGCAGGCGCAGCTCCGCCGGCGTCAGGTGCGTGACCTCCGGCCGCCCCACCTTCTGGTCGCGCCGCACTTCGCCAAGCGCCAGGCGGATGAAGTCGCCGAGCGTGTAGTTGTCGTGCGATTCCAGGTAATTCAGCGACAGGTGCGACAGGCCCACGCCGCCGCCGAACTGGCGCTCCCAGCCGGTGAGCAACGCGGCGACCTCCGCGCGCGTGGCGCCGCCCTGCCAGGCGCCGAACAGGAAACCCTTGCCCGACGTCGGGTCGTGACCCTTCAAACCATTGCGGAATCTGTCATTCCAGACCGTGTGGCCGAGGTCCGCGATGCCGCCGAGCCGGTAGCCCGCGAGGCTCCACGGCTCCGAGATCAGGATGGCGCGGGCGTAAATGTCGGTCGTGGCCTGGCGGATGGCGATGAGCGTGTCATCGTCGATCAATGCCGCAAGATCCAAGCGAAATCCGTCGACGTGGTACTCGCGCATCCAGTGGCGGATGGCGTCGACGCACAGGGCGCGCATGTCGGGGTCGCTCGTGTGCAGGTCGTTGCCGCAGCCGCTGTCGGAGCGCAAGGAACCGTCCGGCATGCGGCACAGCCAGCTGCCAGGATCGAGCAAGAACAGCGGGTTGTTGTCCTCGGTCGAGATGTGGTTGAGCACGACGTCGAGCACGACGGCGATGCCGGCGCGGTGCAACTGCCGCACCATCTCCTTAAGCTCCACGCCCGGATCCAGAAAGGTTCCGTCCTCTTGCACGCCGATCCACTCGCCCGGCTGCGGGTCGCAGCCAAAGGTGGCATAGCGCTCGCTGGGCGCGAAGAAGAAGCTGGGCATGTAACCCCAGTGGTTCACGCCAGTTGGGTTGACGTAGACACCGGGCTTGGCGGGGTCGGGCTCGCTCGGCTCCAGGTACGGAAACGCCGCCACCGGCATCAATTCCACTGTGTTGACGCCAAGATCGCGCAAGGCTGCCAGCCCGCCGGCCGCGCCGGGCTCGGCGTCGCACAGCCCGAGGTAGGTGCCGGGGTGGCGGACGCGCGAGCTGACATGCGTCGTGAAATCGCGAACGTGCACCTCTTCGATGACCGCGTGCGCGACGTCCGTGCCGGGCCGGACGTCGCCCTGCCAATCGTAGGGCGTCTCCTGCGCCACTGCCCACGTCGGGTGCCCGAGCGCGAACTGGCGCGCCACCGCCCGCGCGCGCGGGTCGGCGATGTCGACGACCTGGCCGTCCTGGTGCACGCGAAAGCGGTAATAACGCAGCGGATTCGGCTCGCGCACCTCCCAACAGCCGACCGCGCCGGACGGACCGCGCTGCATGGGCACGACGCGCTCGGCGCCGCGCTGCGGGTGGCCGGACAGGAGCAGCTCCACGGCGTCCGCGCGCGGCGCAAGCAGGCGGAACGTCTGCCCTTCTGGGTGCCAGCCCAGCACCGGCCGTGGCGCGGGGCGCGTCATGCGCGCTCCAGGGCGAGCACGGCGTAACCCGGTAGATCGACGCAGATCATTGGCCGGCCCCACTGCTCGGCGGCCTCGAACGGCGCAGGGAGGTTCTTGGCCCCGCCGCCAAAAGTCTCAAGTTCACTGGACAAAATCATCTTCCACAACCCTGTTGCCGGGACTGGCAGGTACTGGCTCGCGCGGTGCACCGGCGTGAAATGCAACACGAACACCACCTCGCGGCCCCCGCCCAGGCGCGACCAGACCAGGATGGAGTCCGCGGCGTCGCTGCCGTCCACCCACGAAAAGCCCGTGCCGTCGCCGTCGCCAAGGTGCAAGGCCGGGTTGTTGCGGTACAAATCGTTCAAGGCCGCCAGCCAGCGCATCAGCCCCTGGCGCGGTGGGTCGGCACAGAGGTGCCAGTCCAGCTCCCGGTCGAAGTCCCACTCGCGCTCCTGACCGAACTCCTGACCCATGAACAGCAACTTGCGCCCCGGATGCGCCCACTGGTAGCCGTACAGCAGCCGCAGCTGCGCCAGCCCGTCGAACCACGGACCGCCCATCTTGCGCAGCAGCGAGCCCTTGCCGTGCACGACCTCATCGTGCGACAGCGGCAGCGCGAACGCCTCGCTGTAGTGGTAGAGGCTGGAAAACGTAATCGTGTCATGGTGGAAGGAGCGATGGATCGGATCTTCGCGCATGTACTTGAGCGTGTCGTGCATCCAGCCCATGTTCCACTTGTACGAAAAGCCGAGGCCGCCACGCTCGCGCGGCTGCGTGACCTGCGGAAAGGCCGTCGACTCCTCCGCGATCGTCAGCGCGCCGGGGAAGTGGTAGTGCACCATCTCGTTGAAATCTTGAAGCAGCGAGATGGCTTCCAGGTTCCAGTTGCCGCCGTGGATGTTCGGCAGCCACTCGCCGTGGTTGCGCGAGTAGTCGAGGTAGAGCATCGAGGCGACCGCGTCGACGCGAAACCCATCGAGATGAAACTGATCCATCCAGTAGTGCGCGCTGCTCAGCAGGAACGAGCGCACCTCCGGCCGGCCGTAATCGAAGATGTAGGTGCCCCAATCCGGGTGCTCGCCGCGGCGCGGATCCGGGTGCTCGAACAGGGCCGAGCCGTCGAAGCGCCCGAGACCATGGCCATCGCGCGGAAAGTGCGCCGGGACCCAGTCGACCAGCACGCCGATGCCCGCGCGGTGCAGGGTGTCGACGAGGAAGCGCAGATCGTCCGGCTCCCCGTAGCGCGACGTCGGCGCGAAGTAGCCCGTGACCTGGTAGCCCCAGGACGGGTCGTAGGGGTACTCGCACAGCGGCAGCAGCTCCACATGCGTAAAGCCCAGCTCCCGCACGTGATTCGCCAGCTGCTGCGCGATGTCGCGGTACGCCGGCGTCTGCCCGCCCGGCTTGCGCCAGGAGCCGAGGTGCAGCTCGTAGATGCTCACCGCCGCCGAAGGATGCTGACGTTGCGGCCGTTCTTGCAGCCACGCCTTGTCGCGCCAGCGGTGACGCTGCGGTTGCGGCAGGCGCGAGGCGGTGTGCGGGCGCACCTCCGCGTGGCGCGCGAAGGGGTCGGCCTTGTCTTGCACCTGGCCATTCTGTTGGACAATCTGGAACTTGTAGGCCTGGCCGGGCTGAGCGCCGGGGACGAACAGGACCCAGATGTCGCCGGTGCACGTCATCGGCGCTGCATGCCAGCCGTTGAAGTCGCCGATGAGGGCGATGGCGCGCGCGTTCGGCGCCCAGACCGCGAAATGCCAGCCATCTTGCCCGTTTTCGCGCTTGGGCCAGGCGCCCAGGATCTGCCAGGCGCGAAAGCCCCGTCCGGCATGGAAGGCTTGAAGTTCGCTTTGCAGGTCGAGGGAGACGGTCATGTTGGCGCAGTGATAGCAGGATGGGCGGCGCTTGTCAGGCCCGGCCGCCGCGCCGGTTCCGCAACCCGCCG
>CAIXAA010000188.1 GCA_903917305.1 uncultured Myxococcales bacterium
GCCTCGCGCACGAAGCGCGACTGCACCTGCTCGCTCGCCAGCAGCCGCGCCGCAACCGGCAGATTCACAAGCGTATTTAGCACCTGGTTCAGGAACTTGTGCCCGCGGCTCTCGGTCTGATCCACCAGCAGGTGCGCCAGCCGGCCGCGCTCGATGGCCATGCGGATGGCCTTTTCCACTGCGCTCGCAGGCACATACGGCTGATTCTCGGTCCGCGCCATGTGCAGCGCGCCCTTGCGGCACGCCTCGGCGCACACGCCGCAGCCGATGCAGATCTCGCGGTCGACTTCGGGGCGCAGCGTGTTCTTGCGCTTGCCGGTGACGCGGTGGCCAACCATGGAAATCGCTGAAATGGGGCAGGCTTGCGAACACAGCGGGCAGCCGGCGCACTTGTCGTCGGTCAACTGCGGCTCAAAGCCGCTGGGGTTCACGGCGGCGAGCCCGTACTCGTTGATGGCCTGCAGCTGCCCGCAGCAGCAACCGCAGCAATTGCAGATGTAGGTCGGGCGGTTGCGGACGTTGTCGGCAATCTGGACCAGGCCCGCCTTGCGCGAATCGGCCAGGATCTGCAGCGCCTCGGCCTTCTCGATCTGCCGCCCGAAGCCGCGCCGGATCACGAACTCCGCGCCGGCGTTGAGGGAAAGGCAGGTCTCCTGCGGCGCGTCGCACTGCTCGCCCAGGTGCTCCGCCTTGTGGCGGCAATAGCACAGCGACACCGACTGCGTACTGGAAGCCTCGATGATCGCAGTCGCTTTCTCCCAGTCGAGCACGTCCGGCAGCGCGTCGTCGACGATGTGCGCTTCCCGGGTCAGGGCGCGGCCGACGACGGTGTCGTGGCCAAAAACCTCTTTGGCAAAGGACGCATCGTAGTGCGTGTAGTCGCGCAGCGCCTCGGCGATGCGCTTCTTGGGAATGCCGTCATTGGCGCGCATCAGCGAAAACTCAAAGAAACCAACGACCGGCGGCGACAGGAAGTAGCGCACCTCGCCCGTGTCCGGGTGCACCAGGTCCATGACGAGGCCCTTGTCGCACATCGCATCGAGCTTGGGCTTCAAGCGTTCCGGAGCCATGCCAACGCGTTCCGCCACCTTCTTGAGCTTCGAGGGGCGCGAGGGCATCCGCGCCGCAATCGCGGCTTCCTCGGGTTCGTACAGGATCTCCAGGATCTCCTGCCGGCCGCGAACCGCGCGTTCATCCTCAGGTTCCGGCAGGCCGACCTGGCCCTGGTCGAGGCGCTCGATGAGGTCGCGGTACTCTTCCTTCATGTGGCCGAGGTGTCCCATGGGTCGTCTCCGCTGCGAACAAGAAAGCGATTGAGTTTCCTACAGATACCGCGCCATCAGCCGCCGGCCGTGCGCATCGAGCCGCGCGATGTCGAGGATCCGGTAGCGCACGCCCTGCGCATCGGCAATCAAGGCGCCGTGCGCGCCCAGCCGGCGGACGTGGTCCTCGCTGGTCAGCTTGAACTCGGTCAACCCGCGATCCGTCTCGACCTGCCAGGTCGTCGGCTCCGACGCCGGTTGGATGTCGATCAGCCGGCGGATCACCGGGATGAACTCGCGCCGCGCCAGCTCCTGCTCGAGCAATTCCCGTGTCGGCACAGCCAGTTCGTCCATGTCCTCGATGCAATGGACTTCGCGGCCGGCCTCGTCGCACAGCGACACGCGTTCCTGCGGCGCCGTGAACGGAAAACAGCGCACGGGCGTGACGCCGACGACGACCAGCCCTTCAGGCAACGTGAGCACCAGGCGGCCGAATGCGTCGAGGTCCAACTCAAACATGCGCCACCCGCACCGGCTCGCCCGCGGCGTCCGGCTCGTTCTCCTCGTCTTCCAGCCGCGATTGCGCTTCGTACAGGCTCTTGTAGAGGCCATCGGCCGCGATCAGCTGCTCGTGCGTGCCCTGCTCCGCGATGCGCCCACGCTCCAGCACCACGAGCCGATCCGCGCCGCGCAAGGTGCTGAGACGATGGGCAATCGCAATCGTCGTGCGGCCGCGCACCAGGTTGTCCAGCGCCTCCTGGATCTGCACCTCGGTCTGCGTGTCCACCGACGACGTCGCCTCGTCGAGGATCAGGATGCGCGGGTCGATCAGCAGCGCGCGGGCAATCGAGATGCGCTGGCGCTCCCCGCCCGAAAGTGTCTGACCTCGCTCGCCAATGATGGAATCGTAGCCGTCCGGCATCTGCAGGATGAACTCGTGCGCCCGCGCCGCCCGCGCCGCCGCCAGGATCTCCTCGCGCGTCGCACCCGGCCGGCCATAGGCGATGTTCTCCGCCACGGTGCCGTAGAACAGGAAGGGATCCTGCAGCACGATCCCGATGTTGCGCCGGTATTCGATGACGGGAAAGCTGCGCACGTCCTTGCCGTCGATGAGCACCGCGCCCTCGCTGACGTCGTAGAAGCGGCAGACAAGGTTGAGCAATGTGCTCTTGCCCGAGCCGGTCGGGCCGACCACGCCGATCATCTCGCCGGGACGGATGGTGAGGCTGACATCGTCGATGACCATGCGATTGCCGAAGCGGAACGAGATGTTGCGCAGCTCGACTTCGCCTTCGACGCGGCCGGGATGCACGGGGCGCGCGGGCTCCGGCACGCTGGACTGGCGATCGAGGATCTCGAAGATGCGCTGGGCGCTGGCGGCGGCCTTCTGCGCGTTGCCGGCCATGCGCGTCATCGCCTCCAAGCGCGTGTAGAAGCGGGCGATGTAGGCGAGGAAGGCCGTCAGCACGCCGACCGTGACGCGCTGGTCGTAGACGCGCCAGGCGCCAAAACCCCAGGCGACGAGCAAGCCGAACTGGTTGAGGAGCGCGACCATGGGCCAGAAGAACGTCCAGAGGCGGTTGACGCGGTCGTTCAAGTGGACGATGCGGGCGTTGGCGGTGCCGAAGCGCTCGACTTCACGGTGTTCTTGGGCGAAGGCCTTGACGACGCGCACGCCGGGGATGGTGTCGGCGAGGATGTTGGTCATCGCGTCCCAGGCGCGGTAGCCGGCGGAGAAGCCTTCGGTCAGGCGGTTGCGGACGAAGAGCGTGAGCCAGGCAACGATGGGAAATGTGCACAGGGTGGCGAGCGCGAGGACCGGGTCCATGTAGAAGAGCATGATCGCCGTGCCGAGGATCATCAGGGCGTCGGTAGCGAAGTCCATCAGCGTGTCGGACAGGAAGTTGCAGATGCGGTCCGTGTCGCTGGAGATGCGCGAGACGAGGTCTCCTGTGCGTTTTGCCGTGAAATAATCGAGAGACAACCCTTGAACGTGGGCGTAGGTGGTGTTGCGCAGGTCGGCGCTGATGCGCTCCGACGTGCGCGCCAGCACCCAGCCTTGCGCCCAGCCGAGCGCCCATGCGGCGAGCGCGGCGCCCAACATGCCGGCCAAGTACCAGGGAACACTCCGGAAAGGCTTCTGGCCGGTGTGGCGCAGCACCTCCAGCTTCAAGGCGCGCTGCGGGGCCGTCAGGCGGGGATCCTCTCGGATGTCCTTGACTTGATCCTGGTAGGGCGCCATCACGTCGTCGACCAGCGGCCAGGTCA
>CAIXAA010000189.1 GCA_903917305.1 uncultured Myxococcales bacterium
CATTGATTTCTACCCCGGCGGCTACCCGGTGCGCTACGGCCGCCAGACCGGCGGGCTCATCTTCGCCCACCTCGCGACGCCCAAGCCCGACGAGCGCTGGGGCGGCTACCTGGAGAGCACCGTCTTTCATACCGGTGCCTTGCTGCACGGCCCCCTGGGCAAGGACACGCAGATCACCATCGCCGGCCGCCGGTCCTACATCGACGTCCTGCTGAACACCGTCATTCCCAAGAGCGCGCTGCCCTTCACGTTTTCGCCGCGCTACTACGACTACCAGGCCAAGCTCGACCACCGCTTCTCGGATCGCGATGACGCGACCCTGTTCCTGTTCGGCAGCGACGATGCCTTGACGGCCGTGCTGAGCACGCCGCCCGCGGCTTTCCCGAATGCGCACGGCAACTTGGAGTCCACTTCGCGCTTTGGGGCGTTGATGGGCGTCATGCGCCACCGCGGCGACGGCTGGAACTCCACGACGACGCTGGGCGCGCTGCTCACCGGCCTGGACGCCAGCTTTGGCGACCTGTTTCGCCTCAGCATCTCGAGCCGCGAGTACACGCTGCGCCAGGACTTCGTCATCGGCGATGGACCCGTGCAACTGCGCACAGGCTTGGACATTTTGTGCAATCCGTTCTCAGTCGACATCTACGCGCCGGCGCTGCGCACGACGGGGGAGCAAGGTCAGGTGCAGAACGCGCCAGCCGACAACAAGCGGCTCGGGGTCCAGCAGGCCGGATTTTTCCTGAGTCCTGCTGCGTACTTCGACACCGTGCTGCGCCTGCATCCCAAGCTTGACGTCGTTCCCGGCGTGCGGCTGGACCTCTACCGCGGCGACTCCGGCGGCGAGACGTTCACGCCGCGCCTCAACGTGCGCTACCGGCTGACGGATCAGTGGACGCTCAAGGGCGCGACCGGCATGGGCTCGCAGCGGCCGCAACCGCAGGAACTCGGCAGGACATTTGGCAATCCTTCGCTGCTGCCGTTTCGCAGCTACGAGACCGCGGCGGGGCTCGAGTACAAGTTCACGGACGCCATCGACCTCGACATTCAAGGATTCCGCAAGGATCTGTGGGATGTGGTGGTGGTGGGCCCGGGCATCGTGCCGACGCCGCCGTTCGTGGGCACGGGCAAGGGGCGCATCATCGGCCTGGAATTGCTGTTGCGGCACAAGGCGGTGGGCCCCTTCTTCGGCTGGCTGAGCTACACGCTGCAGAAGGCGACGCGCCAGGACAGCCCGAGCGCGCCGGAGCGGCCCTTCGGCTGGGACCAGACGCATATCCTCACGGCTTTGGGTAGTTACAAGCTGCCGCGCAACTGGGAAGTCGGCGCACGCTTTCGCCTCGTGACGGGCAACCCGATGACCGCGGTCGCGACGGCAGCCTGGAACGACCAGAACGACACGTACACGCAGGTGCCGTCGTCGTGCGTGAACTGCGCGAGATTGCCCACGTTTCATCAGCTCGACGTGCGCATCGACAAGCGCTGGGTGTTCGACGCGTGGATGCTGAACCTCTACCTTGACGTGCAGAACGTGTACAACCGCGCGAACCCTGAAGCGATTCAGTACAACTTCGACGCGACGCAGCACGCGTACGCCACAGGGCTGCCGATCATTCCGAGCTTCGGCGTGCGCGGGGAATTCTGAGCGGGCCGCGGGGTTCTGGTCCGCATCGCCAAGCTGGAACGAGACCCCGAGCCGGTGTTGCAGCTACGCCGGCAAACGCTTAGAACCACGGGCCAGGAGGCGTCAATGAGCGAACCCATGGTCCCGGTGCGGCATACGCGGCTGTTCGTGCTCGAGCTGGGCATGGCGCGGCCGCAGGACTACGCGCTGAGCCAGGGCACGCACGAGCTCAAAGAGTGCGGCGTTCGCCTCGAGTTGCGCGGCACCGACGTCGCGGTTGGCTGGCTGGGGCAAGGGCCGCGCGCCTTCCTGCTGCCGGGGGCGCGGGCGCTGAGCTCCGAGCAGTGGCTGGCGGCGGAGAACCGCGCGCGGGTCAGCTGGGCGGGGCGCGAGTGGCTGTTCCTGGCGCATGAGCTGGCCGGCGATGCCGCGCCGCCGCCGCGTGGGATCTGCCTCAACGGCGCGGCGGCGGGCTTCCCGGCTGGCGCGCTGCTGCTGGTCGAAGAAGGCAAGCAACGCGGCAACTTCTATCGTTTTCGCACCGAGCCGTTCGAGCTCGGCCGC
>CAIXAA010000190.1 GCA_903917305.1 uncultured Myxococcales bacterium
AGCCGTTCGCGGTGGAGGCCATCGATACCGTGGCCGCGTGCCATGCGGTAGGCAAAGCGCGTGTCGGGAGGGAGATTTTTCAGGGCGGAATAATGGAACTCGTGCGCAGGCAATGTCGCCGGGCCGGCGAGCCAGGGGTGGTCGGCGGTGACCGAGACTCTGACATAGCCGCGACCGACCGGTTTTTCGTGCATCACCACGTCGCCGGCGATGGCGCCGACCATTTGCCGGCTTACCCCAGCCCAGGTGATGCTGCGCGAAAGATACATCAGGCCGCCGCATTCGGCATAGGCCGGCATACCTGCCTCGATGGCGGCGGCTATGTCGGCGCGCAGTGCGGTATTGGCTTCGAGCTGATCGAGAAAACTCTCCGGGAAGCCGCCACCAATGAACAGGCCATCGACATCAGGCAGTCGCGCATCATGCAGGGTATCGAAGGGCACCAGCTTCGCGCCGGCGGCTGCCAGCGCATCGAGGTCGTCGGCGTAGTAGAAACCGAAAGCGGCGTCCTGGGCGATGCCTATGGAGAGCGCTGCAGCAGACGAAGGCCGCAAGGGCAAGGACTGCGGCAGCGGCTGGCTGGCTGTTGTCAGCGACAGCAGGCGCTCGATGTCGACGCCGGCGGCGATATGCCCGGCGATCGTGGCAATCTGCGGCTCGGCGCCCGCTGCCTCGTTGGCGGGCATCAGGCCGAGATGGCGTTCTACGAGCGCCAGGCGGGGGTCATGGTGGATTGCGCCTATCACCGGGACGTCGGTGTAATGCTCTATGACCGCGCGCAGCTTGGCTTCGTGGCGGCTGCCGCCCAACTGGTTGAGGATGACGCCGGCGATTTTGAGTTCCGGGTCGAAGGCCTGGTAGCCTAAAATCAGGGGAGCGATGCCGCGCGTCATGCCGCGCGTGTCGAGCACCAGGATGACCGGCAGATCGAGGAGGCGTGCCAGCGCAGCATTGCTGTTGGCGCCGTCAAGATCCAGACCGTCGTAAAGTCCCTTGTTGCCTTCGACCAGACAGACGTCGGCGTCATGGCCATGGCGGGAAAACTGCGCCTTCAGTTCGACATGGGGCGAGAGGTAGAAGTCGAGGTTGCGCGCCTGACGGCCGGCAGCCTGGCCCAGCCAGAGTGGATCGATGTAGTCCGGGCCCTTCTTGAAGGGCTGCACGGCAAGACCGCGCGCGCGCAGTGCGGCGCAAAGACCGATGCTGACCGTGGTCTTGCCCGAGGACTTGTGCGCTGCGGAGACCAGAAACCGCTGCAGCAGGAACGGAAGCGGCTGTGGCTGCATGCCTTACTTCGCGTGGCTATGACTTGGATCGAGCGTGGCGTCATCCATGCGCTCGGGCAGGAAGCGCAACACCTTCAGTGCGACGATGACGATGGCCGCGGCCAGGGCGATACCGCCCAGGCCGAGCAGGACTTCCCAGAGGCTGGGCGCATAGCCGTGGATCTCGCCGTCGAAGAAGCTGGAACGCGCAGTAAAGCCGGGAAAGAGATCCAGCGGCCAGGCCGGTCCGCCGATGATGGTGACGTACATCTGACAGATGCCGCCGATCACTATGGCGAAGGAGGCGACGAGGATGCGATAGCGACTGACGCCGGGAGCCAGCAGAAGGAAGAGCGGCAGGACGCTGCCTATGCCGACCTGGCCGAGCCAGAACAGGCCGGTGAAAATGCCGCCATCGAGCAAAATGAAGTTCTCGACGCCGTGATTGCGCGTGAAATAAATGTTGGTCAGATGGAATATGACG
>CAIXAA010000191.1 GCA_903917305.1 uncultured Myxococcales bacterium
AGACGAAGCGTGCCCGTTGGGAGAAGATCGCTCGCGAAGCGGCCCGTCAATCGGGACGTCTCGACGTGCCCGCTATCGATCCGGTGGCGCTCTTCGAGGCAGCCATCGCGTCGGCGCCGGTGGATGCGCTGCCGCTGGGCGCAAGTCCGTACGGCGTGCTGGGGATGGCCGACAACGTGGCGGAGTGGACCTCCTCGAACTGGACTGCGGCGGGAAACCTGCGCGTCATCCGCGGGGCGCAGTGGGGGCTGCAACTGGCCGACGGGATGCACTCGGTGGCCGTGCAGAATGAGCGCAATCCTCGCTACTTCTCGTTCGATCTCGGCCTGCGCTGCGCACTGGCAGCGGACTGATAGGGCCACCGCGCAACAAGGCACGCCGCGCATCACGGAACGTGCGCCCCCTTGACGCGCCGCTGGAGTTCACGATGGAAATCGGCCACTTGGAGATGCATCCCACCGACCCCCGCATCCGCTACGCCGTCTCCACGACGAACTCGAGACATGTGATGGTGGTGTCGCGGCCCTCCAGCCACGACGACGATCTCGAAGCGATTGCTTCTACTTGTCCTTGGTCCATGCGCGCCGCCGGCCTGAACCAAGCGATGGCGGCGATCGTCCGAGCAAGCCACATGATGTGCGACCGGATCGGCGAAATAACATTTGATTCCATAGACTTTGTCGGTCACGGGCAAGCCGGCGGGCTCGCCATGGGCCGCTACAACAGCAGGATCAGCAACCGCATCTGGCTGCACCCCGCCGTACTCGCGGCCTTCACCGACCTCCGGGTACGCTTGCGAGATGAACGCAGCGTGATTCGCCTGCTCGGCTGCAACGTGGCGCGGCCCATCGGCCGCGAGCACCGCCTGGTCGGCACGGACGGCGAACTGCTGTGCATGGCGCTGGCGCGGATGGCCGATCACACAGTGGAAGCCTGCGCCGCGGGCGTGCGGGCAGGCGACTTCACTGCGGATGGCGTTCGGGCATCCTTGGAACTGGCGCGCTTTGACCGGGACGGCCAGCTACTGGCGCGAAGCCTCGGCTAGGCAGGCGGCGGCGGCGCGGGGACGAGCACTCCGTCCGCTTTGCACTTCTTCACCCAAGCCTTGAGCAGCTTCAGCTTGCCCGACACGTTCGCCGTGTCGAACGGCATTCCGATCTCCTTCGGATCCGGGTAGACGATGGGCAGGCCGAGTGTGGCAGGAACCTTCCAGCCATCGACGTTGGTCATCATCTCCCTGCGTGATTCCGGATAGAACATGGCAGGGGACAGCAGCACCGGCTTGGGCGTGAACAGCACAGCGCCGGCTTCGATGGTCACGACCAGGCTGACCTGGGGACCGGACACGCTGTCCACCACACCCTGGGCGTCGTAGTAGGCGCCCGGATCGGGCTCCGCAAGGCCGTCCGGCCATTTCGGTCCGAACGTCGGCACGGTGCCCAGGTGGGTGTTGGTGATGTTGAGGTAGCCCGCAGCGCCGCCGCGCGGAAAGCCGTTGGTGTCCAAGGCCAATGTGCTCGATGCGCCGAGCCAGCTCTGCGTCCGGTCCGCCCAGTCGAAGGACAGGTAGACCCGCTGCCGGTCCAGGTAGACGCGACCGAGTTGGCCGCCTGACGACACGACCGTGCAGGACTCCGTGTGGTACATCTCCTGCGAGAATTGCACACCGAAAGCAATCGGGAGCGGCGGGTTCATCGCGCTGCACGCGGCCTCGCTGATGAACAACATGCCGCGCGCGCCCGCCGTGCGCGTCACGGTCGTCGGGTGCGCCATGTGCACGGGCTGGAGGAAGGTGCCAACCAGCTGATCCGCCGGCCAGGTGACGCTGTACGTCGTTCCCGACCACTGAAACAGGACCGAGCGCGAAGCGGGATCTGCAGTCAAGATGGCAACTGAATAGCCGTAGTAGAAACCCATCATTCCTCCCCTCTGTACATGCCAACATGCCGTGGCGGGTCGCGAGCTTGCCAAAACCACAGCCAAGGTCAAGAGTCCTACGCCCGCGTCCATGCACCTGAACGTGCCCCGGCTCGCGACATCCTGTACCGTGCCCCGGTTCCGGCACAGGTCGGAAGCCCCCGAAGCGACACGCGCAGCGCCCCGGCGATACCCGCCCACGGTCCTGCGCCCCAGGACGATGGACTCGTGGCCCTACAGGAGAGTGACAGATGAAGCGGATGATTCTTGCCGGAATGATGGGTGCTTTGGCGGCCCTGTCGGCTTGCAGCTCGACGACCAACAGCGCGGCCGCGCCGGGCGCCCCCGCCGACGGCGGCGCCTGTACGGTAGCCTCGGTGACGGCCTGCGCCGCAGACGCGAAGTCGCAGTTGATCTGCAACGTCGCGACGGGCAAGTACGTCGCGACCGCGTGCTCGGCCGGCACGACGTGCCAGACCGTGGCCGGCGTGGCCGTCTGCAAGGGCGCCACGACGGCCGACACGATCTCTTCGGCCGACACGACCAGCGGCACCGACACCGCCACGAACAAGGACACGGCGGCCCCGAAGGACACAGCGGCCAAGGACATCGCGACGGCGCCGGTCAAGTGCGCGATGAGCGACAGCACCTGCATCAACCTGTGCCAGCAGGACAATTGCGCCGCCCAGGTCACCGCCTGCCAGGGTGACGCGGACTGCTCGGGCTTCATCAACTGCCTCGGCAAGTGCGGCCAGGGCGTCTCCCCGCCGGCGGACGTCACGGGCGCCACGTGCGAAGAGAAGTGCACGACGCTCGCCCCGGTCGCCGCCCAGAACCTGCTGAGCGCCGCCGACAACTGCATCCAGCTTCAGTGCATCCAGTGCAACGCCAAGGACGCCGACTACCAGAACTGCGTCGCGGGTTGCTCGCAGGCCAAGTGCGCGGATTCGCTCGGCGCCTGCAAGGCCGCCACTGGCTGCATGACCGTCATCACCTGCATGGGCAAGTGCAAGTCGGGCGATCAGGCGTGCCTCCAGGCTTGCGTGACCGCTGCTTCGGCCGCGGATCAGAAGCTGTTCATGGCTGTGAACACCTGCTTCGGTTCGGCCCAGACCGCCTGCCAGTAACCGCCAAGAGCGCGGAAAGCTGACTGGTTCGAAAAGCAAACGGGGAGCGACGGGCACCACTCGTCGCTCCCCGAATGCGTTTTGCCGCAGCTACATTTGCCGCAACTACAAGTGGTACAGCGCCCGCGTCTCGTCGATGCTGGCCACCTGGCCGCCGGCCTCGTGCACCGTCCGCACCAGCGCTGCGACCAGCTCGCCGTTCGTCGCCGCCTTCTTGCCGTCGGGCAGGTAGAAGGTGTCCTCCAGGCCGGTGCGCACATGGCCGCCCAGCTCCACCGCACGGCGGTGCAGCGGCCAGACCTCCTGGCGACCGATGCCGATGGTCTGCCACTGCGCGCCCTCCGGCATCTCGCGCGCCAGCAGCGGCAACCAGTCGGGATCGCACGGCATGCCGCTGTCGACGCCCATCACCAGCGACAGGTGCAGCGGCGCCTTGAGCATCCCGCTCTTCTGGAACATCGCGACACTGCGCACGATTCCCGTGTCGAAGCACTCGCATTCCGGCACGATGCCAAGACGGTTCATCGTGTCGGTGAACGCCTGGATCTTCTCGACCGGGTTCTCGAACACCATCGGCGGCCAGGCCCACTCGCCGTTGCTGCGCAGTTTCAGGTAGTTCAGCGAGCCGGCATTCAGCGCCGCAATCTCCGGGCGCCCGGCTTCCAGGCAGGCGAGCGGCCCCGAGATGTCGGCACCCATCACGCCCGTCGAGAAATTCTGCAGCAACTTCGGGCACCTCGCGCGAATCGCATCGCTGATGGCCTTGGCCACCTCCGGCTGCCAGGACGGCATGCGGCCCCAACCCGGCGTCTGGTCGCGGAAGTGGATGTGCACGACGGTCGCGCCGGCATTCCACGCCTGCTCGGCATGATCGGCCATTTCCGTAGGCGTCACCGGGACTTTGTGCACTTCGGGATCGGTCAGCACGCCGGTCAGCGCGCAGGTCACCACCGTCTTTCGCATCGTCATTCTCCCTTGAATCTCAGGCATCTGCCAGTTCGACCAGCACCGTCCCGGCCGGCACGCTGTCGCCCACGGCCGCCAGCACCTCGCGCACGACACCCGCCGCGGGCGCGCGCACGACCGTCATCATCTTCATCGCTTCCAGCGTGACCAGCGGCGCGTCCGCCTCGACGCTGTCGCCCGCCGCGACGTGCACGGCCACCACGACCGCCGCACCGGGCGCCGCCACGGAGCCCGCGGGCAGCTCCTGACGCTTCGGCGCCGGCAGCAGCGTCCCTTCCGTGAAGGCAAAGTCCGCGCCGTCCAAGCCTTGCAGGTAGATCGACGCGCTGCCCTGCGCCACCAGCCAGCGCGCCCGGCGACCGCCTTCGAGCAGCTCGATGCGGTCCTGCGTGACCTCCAGCAGCTCCGCCTCGCCGGTCAGCCCCGGCAGCGTCCACAGCAGCGGATCCGGCACGCGCGAGATGCCCCAGCCGAACAGCCGGCCGCCGCGCGGCTCCAGCGCCACGTGGAACTGCGCATCGCCACTCTGCAAAAGTGTAATGTCGGGCCGCGACGGATTGCTGCGGAAGCGCGCCAGCAGCCCCGGACCGTGCCGCCACAGCGCCGCCGCCAGCAGCGCGCCATCCGGCACCAGCGGCGGCTCCGTCGACAGCGGGTGATCCTTGACATAGTGCGTCGTCAGGTGGCCGTGGCGGAAGTCGTGCTGCTGCAGAATCTCGGCAAGAAACAGGCGGTTGCTGACGATGCCCGCCAGCCGCGTCTGCTGCAGCGCTTTGGCCAGGCGCGCGATGGCGACCGCGCGATCCGGTCCCCAGGCAATCACCTTGGCGATCATGGCGTCATAGTGCAGCGGCACGTTGTCCACCGCGTGCAGGCCGTGGTCGACGCGCAGCCCCTCGCCCTGCGCCGGCTCCCAGCACGCCACCGGCCCCGCTTGCGGCAGGAAGTCGCGCGCCGGATCCTCCGCGCACAGCCGCGCTTCCATCGCATGGCCGGCAAAGGAAATCTCCGACTGGTGCAGCGTCAGCGGCTGCCCTTGGGCAATCCACAGCTGCCAGGCCACGAGGTCCAGGCCCGTGACCCACTCCGTCACCGGATGCTCGACCTGCAAGCGCGTGTTCACTTCGAGGAAGTAGAAGTGGCCGGTCGCTTCGTCCAGCAGGAATTCCACTGTGCCTGCGCTCTCATAGCCGACACCGGCCGCCAGCCGCACGGCCGCCGACGTCATCGCTTCGCGCAGCGCCGCCGTCACGCCCGGCGACGGCGACTCCTCGATGAGCTTCTGGTGGCGGCGCTGGATGGAGCACTCGCGCTCCCCCAGGTGCAGCACATGTCCATGACGATCCGCGAGAATCTGCACTTCGATGTGCCGGCCGCGCTCCACGTAGGTCTCGCACAGCAGCGTGCCGTCGCCGAAGGCCTCCTTCGCCTCGCGGGCGGCAATCTCCAGGCTGTGCTGCAACTCCTCGGGACGCCGAACGATTCGCATGCCGCGACCGCCGCCGCCCGCCACGGCCTTGACCAGCAGGGGATAGCCGAGCGCCTCCGCCGCCGTCGCCGCGTCCGGCGCCACGGTGTCCGGATCCGTCGAGACGACAAGCCCTTGCGCGGTCATCTCGAAGCCTGGCACCGTCGGCACGCCCAGCGCGCGCGCCAGCGTCTTGGCCGCGTCCTTGCGACCCAGCGCCGCCATGACCTCCGGCGACGGACCGACCCAGTTCAAGCCCGCGGCCAGCACCGCGGTGGCAAACTCCGCGCGCTCCGAGAGAAAACCGTAGCCGGGATGCACCGCGTCGGCATGCGCCCGCACGGCCGCGTCGACGACCAGCCCGATGTTCAGGTACGGACTGCCGTGGCCTTCCTCGCCGAGATACAACGCCTCGTCGCAGACTTGCGTGTGCAGCGCGCCGCGGTCGACGTCGGTGTAGACGGCAATCGTGGTGATGCCGTGGGCGCGGGCGGTGCGGGCAATGCGGCAGGCGATTTCGCCGCGGTTTGCAATCAGCAGTCTCTTCATCGTCGTTCCTCTTCGGGACCGGGTCTCGCTCGGGCTCCGGTTCCGGTTCCGGTTCGGGCTCCGGCTCCGGTTCGGGCTCCGGTTCGGGCTCCGGTTCGGGCTCCGGTTCCGGCTCCGGCTCCGGTTCGGGCTCCGGCTACATGCGCAACACGCCAAACTTCGGCCCGACCGCCGCAACATCCCGATTCCACGCTGCTTGCAGCCCCAGCGCCAGCGCCGCGCGCGTCTGACGCGGATCGATGATGCCGTCGTCCCAGATCTGCCCGGTCGCGTAGTACGGATCCGACTGACGGTCGAATTCCTCAATGACCATCGCTTCCATCGACGCCATGTCGTCCGCGTCCGGCGTGCCGCCCAGCTTGCGGATGGCCTCTTCCTGCACGATGCGCATGACGCGCGCCGCCTGCTCGCCGCCCATGACTGAGATGCGGCTCGTGGGCCAGGTCAGCAGCAAGCGTGGGTCGTAAGCCCGCCCGCACATGCCGTAATTGCCCGCGCCGAAGCTGCCGCCGACCAGGACCGTGAACTGCGGCACGCTCGCGGTGCTGACGGCGTGGACCATCTTGGCGCCGTCCTTGACGATGCCGCCGCGCTCCGCGTCGACGCCGACCATGAAGCCTGTGATATTCTGCAGGTAGATGATCGGCACGCGCTTCTGGCAGCAGAGCTGGATGAAGTGCGTTGCCTTCAAGGCGCTGGGCGAGAACAGCGGGCCGTTGTTGCCGAGCATGCCGCACAAGTAGCCGTCGATGCGGGCGAATCCGCAGACGAGCGTGGGGCCGTAGCCGGCGCGGAACTCGTCGAACTCGCTGGCGTCGACGATGCGCGCGATGACTTCGCGGATGTCGAACGGCGTCTTGAGGCTGGGCGGCACGATGCCCAGCAACTCCTCGGGATCATGGGCAGGTGGCCGCGGCGTGTCGCGCGGGACGAAGTGCCCGGGCCGCGACAGGTTCGCGACGATTTGGCGGCCGATGCGGATGGCGTCGGCGTCGTCCTGTGCGAGATAGTCACACAAGCCGCTGATTTCGTGATGCATCTGCGCGCCACCCAGCGTCTCGTCGTCGGTATCCGCGCCCGTCGCTGCCTTGACCAGCGGCGGTCCGGCGAGGAAGACCTTGGCCTGGTTGCGCACCATGACCGTGTAGTCGCTCATGCCGGGCACGTACGCGCCACCCGCGGTGGAATTGCCGAAGACCAAAGCGATTTGCGGCAAGCCCATGGCCGACATGCGCGCCTGGTTGCAGAACCCGCGGCCGCCGCGGTTGCCGGGTGCGAACAGCTCGGCCTGGTAGAGCAGATTGGCGCCGGCGGACTCGGTCAGCGCGATCGTGGGCAAGCCGTTTTCCCAAGCGATTTGCTGGCTTCGCACCATCTTGTCCACGCCGAGCGGGTAGATGGCGCCGCCTTTGACGCGCGTGTCGTTGGCCGAAATCATGCACAGGCGACCTTCCACGTGGCCGACGCCGATGATGCAGCCGCCGCCCGGGCACTCGCCGTCGTATTGGCCATGCGCCGCCAAGGGCGAGAGCTCGAGGAAGGAGCCGTCGCGGTCCAGCAGCCGCTCCACGCGTTCGCGCGGCGAGAGCTTGCCGGCCTTGGCCAGCTTGTGCGCGGCCTTGGCACCGCCCGCGTTGCGCGCCGCCGTTTGGCGTTCGCGCAGCGTGGCCAGCAACTCGAGCATGTGCGCGCGGTTGCGCTGGAAGTCCGGGGAACGCGGATGGATGCGGGTCTCTAGGCGGTCCATGGCGACCTCCAGGCCGTTGCGGCCGAGGTGGGTGTAGCGCATGCGAGGGGGGCTTGTCACTTCGCGGCAGCGGCGCCCGCGCCGGTTCGCACGACCGCCGGTGTCAGTCGGGCGAATCCGCCGCAGCGGAGGCGACATCCGGGGGCGGGGGCTGCGCCTCGTCCACCACGACTGCGGGCAGATCCAGGATGAATCGCGCACCGCCTGCTTCGCAGTTCTCCGCGCGGATGCTCCCGCCCACCGCCTCGACGTACTTGCGGCACAAGGCCAGGCCCAGCCCGGTGCCCTTGCCCGGCACCTTGGTCGTGAAGAAGGGATCGAACAGCTTGTCGATGACGTCTGCCGGCAGACCAGGACCGTTGTCCTCGATGGCGAGGCGCACGCGACCCGACGGCGACGGCGGGCGCGGCAGGTACACGCGCACGTGCCCGCCACCGGGCCGCGATTCCAGCGCATCCGCCGCATTGACCAGGAGGTTCACCAACACTTGGACAAGGCGCCCCGCCCCGATGCCCACAAGGACACGCGCGTGCGGCAGCTCGCTCGCGACCGAAGCCAGCCCGTGCAGCCGTGCCGAAGCGATGCGCAGCGCCTCTTCGACGGTTGCACACGCGTCGCAGACCTGCTGCTCGGTTTCGCTGTCCCGGCGCGAGAACTTCGCCAGGTCGCTGACGATCTGCCGGACGCGATCGAGGCCCTCGTCCGCGCGATCCAGCATCTTCTCGCTTGAATCATCCATGTGCTCAAGCTCTTGCAGGTGATCGCGCACCATGACGAGGTTGCCCATCACGAAGGTCAGCGGGTTGTTGATCTCGTGCGCGACGCCGGCCGCCAATTCGCCCAGGACGACAAGGCGTTGGGCGTCCGCGCGGCGCCGCTCGCTGAGCGCCAGTTGCTCGAGCACGGCGACGCGCTCGGCGGTGGCGCGCACCTCGGCCGCCCGGGCGCGCTGGTGCGCGAAGGTCGCGAGGAGGGCGATGACGGAGTAGGTGGTCGTCATCCCCGCGGCCAGCGCGACGTGCGACCACGGCTGATGCGCGGTCAACTCCAGCCAGATCGCCCAGCCCAGGCCGCCCACGGCGAAGACCAGCACGGAGCCGCGGTCGTCCGGCGCCAAGGCCGCCACCACCAACGGCATCGCGACGAGCAACGGGAACAGCACGCCCTCGATACTGTCCGTGGTCATGACGACGATGGCCGGCAGGAACACGATGCCGCCGATCGAGGACACGACGCCGCCGATCCGCGAAGAAAGTCGCGCAGAACCAACGAGCTCGCCAACGACGAGAATGTGCAGCGCCCAGAGCAGGAACAGCGCGCGCAGCGTCGGTCCATGCTCGAGCGTGAGCGACGCGGCCACGCCGACGGTGGCCACGAGCGCCGCGCCGGCGCGATAGATCCTGCGTTTTCCCGTCATCGGATGCGTCGGCCCCCCTGACCGTCCGGGATCCTGAGGGTTCCAAGGGTACTCGCCCGGCGGTGGAGCGACAAGCCGGCGGCGGTCGCGCAGCCGCGCCGCAAGCAGCGCGCAGCCTTGCGCAGCTGCGCCGTTGATTCCATCACCCCGACATGCTGCAATCGGGCCAGGCTCGCCCAGCCCTTGGAGAACCCCATGG
>CAIXAA010000192.1 GCA_903917305.1 uncultured Myxococcales bacterium
CAGCGCCGCACCGGTCGCTTCGGATTCCTCGGCGAGCGTCGTCCTGGCGGGCATGTCTGCTTCGGCCACGGCGAGGCTCTGCTGCGCCACCGCCGCCGGCAACTGCGGCGCGACGGCTGCGTGCGAATCCTGAGGGGCAGCGGGCGAATCCCCATGCGACGCCGCCCGCACCGCCACCACGGCCAGCAGCGAAGCCGCCAGCGCCATCGTGCCGCGCAGCCAGTTCGGCTGCCGCTTCGCCGCGCCCACCTGCGCCGCATGTCGGTCCAACCGCGCCCGCGTCACGTCGTCCAGCTGCGCCGCCGTGTCCGCGAAGACCGCGCGCAGGTCGGCCTCCGCCGCCACTTCCAGCAACCGGTCCTGCGCCAGCCGGTCGAGCTGGCCCGCACTGTTGTCAAAAAGCGCAGCCAGAGCACGATCTTGTGGGTCATGTCCGAAGCCGTCGCGACCGCTGTTCATCGTGCCTCCAGTCGGCTGGCCAAGGCCGCACGCAGCGCCTTTTGCGCCTCGTAGACCAGTTGCCGCGCGGCGGCCTCCGTCGTGCCAAGGACCGTCGCGATCTCCGCGTGAGACAAGTCCGCGTCGAGCCTCAGCAACACCGCCTCGCGCCGTCGATCCGGCAGCGAAGCCAGGGCATCCGCGAGTGCCGCCTCAAGCTCGCGCGCCTGCGCCGCCGCCTCAGGATCGGCGAAGGCGTGGGGCGGCGCGGTCACCAGCTCGCGCGCCGTGCGTCGGCGGGCAGAGCGAAGCAGCGTCGAGGCCACCCGCAGCGTCGTGCCGCACAGAAACGCGCGCACCGAGGTGCCGCTGCGGAAGTTCTTGAGATCACGATGGAGAACGACCAGCGCCTCTTGCACCGCGTCCTCGGCGAGGGCCCGGTCGCGCGTGACGCGCACCGCCAGCCGGAACGCGCGGTCCATGTGCGGCGCCATCAACTGCGCGAAAGCCTTGCCATCGCCTGCCAGCGCGCGCGCCAGGGCCCGCGGATCGTGGTCGAGCTCCGGCACGACGTGCAGGGGCGGTTCCAGCTCGCCCGCCCAATCCGCCTGAACTTGCTGGGAACTCGCGTCCACGTGGCCTCCGAGCCGGTCCTGGTGACAACACCAGGGCTGATCGGTTCATGCCGCCAGCGCCGGTTGTGTCAGGGCCCGGTCGTGCTAGCTCAGCGCGCGCCACGTCACGGTGTCATGGCGCCAGTGCTCGTCGTCTGTCTCCGGGTAATCACTGCTGTAATGCAGCCCGCGCGACTCCTGGCGCGACAGCGCGGCCTCGACGATGAGCAGGGCGACGGTCGTGATGTTGCGCAGCTCCACCAGGTCCGGCGTCAGGTAGAATCGCCAGTAGTCTTCGCGGACTTCCTGGTTGATCAGCTCCAGCCGCCGCTTGGCGCGCAAGAGCCGCCGCGTGTTGCGCACGATGCCGACGTAGTTCCACATCAGGCGCCGGATCTCGTCCCAACTCTGCGTCACCACGACGGCTTCGTCCGGATCGCCCGCGCTGCCCGTGTCCCATTCCGGCACGTCCAGGGCGCCATCGGTCGGCAGTTCCTGCAGCAGCTTGATCGTCTTGCTCGCCGCCCGCTCCGCGTAAACGGCCGCTTCCAAGAGCGAATTCGATGCGAGCCGGTTCGCGCCATGCAGCCCCGTGCAGGAACACTCGCCGATGGCCAGCAGCCCGCGGATGCTCGTCTCGCCATCGAGGTTGACCTGCACGCCGCCGCATTGGTAGTGCGCCGCCGGCACCACCGGGATGGGCTGCGTGCGCATGTCGACGCCAAAACCCAAGCAGGTCGCGTGGATGGTGGGGATACGCTCCGCGAGGAAGTCCGGCGGCAGGTGCGTCATGTCGAGGTACACGCACTCTTCGCCGCTCTGCTTGAGCTCCGCGTCGATGGCCCGCGACACGATGTCGCGCGGCGCCAGATCCTTGAGCGGGTGCTGGTCCGCCATGAACGGCACGCCCCGGCGGTTGCGCAGGATGCCGCCCTCTCCACGCAAGGCTTCCGAGATCAGGAAGTTCTTGGCCTTGGGGTGGTACAGGCAGGTCGGATGGAACTGCACGAACTCCATGTTCGCGATGCGCGCGCCGCGCCGCCACGCCATCGCCACGCCGTCCCCGGTCGCGATGTCCGGATTTGTCGTGTAGATATAGGTCTTTCCAGAGCCGCCCGTCGCCAGGCACACCACGCGCGCCGTTACGGGGCGCACGACGCGGGCGTTCACGTCGAGCACGTAGACGCCCAGGACGCGGTCGTTCTTGCTGCCCGGCGCCGCCTTGCCCGTCCCCCGCGCCGTGCGCCCGCGCGTGATGAGGTCGACGGCCAGGTGGTTCTCCAGCACCGTGATGTTCGGGTGGCTGCGCACCCGCTCCGCCAGGGCCAGCTCGATGGCTTCCCCTGTCAGATCCGCATGATGTGCGACGCGGCGCGTGCTGTGCCCGCCCTCGCGCGTCAACTCCAGCTCGCCGCTGGCGTCGCGGGCGAACGGCACGCCGCGCTCCAGCAGGCGGTCGATCGCGGCCGGACCGCTGCGCACCACCATCTCGACCGCATCCTGGCGGCACAAGCCCGCGCCCGCCGTCAGGGTGTCCTGGACGTGCGCTTCCATGCTGTCGTGCAGCGGGTCGAGCACCGCGGCGACGCCGCCTTGGGCATAGCGGGTCGCGGTCTCCGACAGCACGCGCTTGGACAGCACGGCAATGCGAGCATGATCCGCCACATCCAGGGCATAGGTCAGGCCGGCGATGCCGCTGCCGATGACGAGGACATCGAAGCTGTCGGTGCGCGAGGTAACTGGCATGCGGCGGCGCCTCCGGTAGGGGCCGTGACGATCCGACATCGCGGTGCGTGACGCAAGAGGGCGGCCGTGCCGGCGGGTCCGAACCTTCCCAAGCCGCGCCGGCTCCGGGCTGGACGCGCCCGCGCGCCGTTCCTAAGCTGGACCGCTCACCAAAGGATGCCAACCATGTCGGATCACGCCCCCAGCTTGCCCCACCTCCGCGGTCACCACGGCCATTTCGAAGCCTTCTGCGCGCTCATGCAGCAAACCGCTGCCGGTCGCTTTGGCCCCGTGTGGTGGGGCGTGTGGCAGCAGTACATCGCGCCCAGCCTGCCCGACGATGGTCACGTTGTCGATTTCGGCTGTGGTCCCGGTGGGTTCTTTGCGTCCTTGCGCGCGCACCATCCGCGCGTCCGGCTGACCGGCGTGGAGATCCAGCCCGCCATGCTGCTCGCCGCCCGCGAACTGGCGCAGAAGCTCGGCGCAGAGGTGGTCGAGGCCGATCTCACCCAGCCGCTGCCGCTGCCGGATGCGACGGCCGATGCCGCGGCCGCCGTCATGGTTCTGCACGAGATGCCTGATCCGCTTCCGGCTTTGCGGGAGATGCACCGCGTCCTCAAGCCGGGCGGCGCGCTGCTGTTGTACGATTGGACGCGTCAACCGCTGCGAACCTACCTTGAGGGCAGGGTGCTGGATGCGGAGATTCTGCAGCACTTTCGCGAGCATTGCTTGTACACGTCGGACGATCTCGCTTTTCTGGCGCAAAATGCCGGCTTTGAGGTACAAGAGGTGATCGGGCGCAAGGACAACGGCTACGCGATGCTCGCGCTCCGGCGGCCCGCCTAGGAGACCCCGATGGCAATCACCGTAGGTGCGCGACCAGAAGCCAGTTTCCTCGATCCGGTCGGCATGCTGACGGACTGCCATCGGCGCGTGCTGCGCTTTCTCGGCGATCTGATGAGCGTCAGCGGGACCTTCGCTGGCGAGGTCCTGCCTGCACTGTCGCAGCAGAAGCTGGTCACGGCGCTGCGCTACTTTCGCGAGGCGGCGCCGAACCATACCGCCGACGAGGAAGAGACGCTGTTTCCCCGCCTGCGCGCCGTTCCGGACCACCCTGGGCTGCGCGGTGCCCTTGAACTCGTGGAGTCTTTGGAGCGCGACCATGCTACGGCGGCGCCGCTGCACGAGGAAGTGGACCAGATGGCCGGGCGCTGGCTGGAGGTGGGCACGCTCAGCGAGTTCGAGGTCGGGCGGCTCAGCGCGGCGACGGCGACCATGCTCGCCCTCTACCGCGAGCACATCGCGGCGGAGGAGACGCAGCTGTTTCCCCTTGCGCGCAAGGTGTTGGACGCCGACGCGCTGCGTGCCTGCGGCCGCGAGATGGCGGCGCGGCGCGGCATCGACTTCGATGCATGGCAGGCGAACGTCGCGCTGCTGGGCCACTGAGAGCTTCTGAATTCTTTCACATCCTCTGAACCGGGCGGCGCAAGCCGCAGCGGCGATGGCGGCTACAGCGCCAGCCAACCGCGCGGCGGCAGCACGCGCACGGCCGGCGCGCGTGGGTGGCTCGCGACCTCATCGAGAAAGCCCATGAGATCATTGCTGGGAATCTGGCGCGGCGGCGCACCCAGCGGCCTCCAGAACTGATCCCAGTGGCAGGGAACGATCAGGCGCGGCTGCAGCGCGTCGATCACGCGGTGGGTGAAGCGCGGCGTCGCGTGCCGGCCGATGGTGCAGCACAGCACGACATCTGCCGTAATTCCCTTGAGTTCCGCATCCAGGAGCGCCGCGCTCCCGACGTGGTAGATGCTCAGCGTCGGCGCGGTCACGTGCAGCCCGAAGACCCGACCGACGCGCAGCGAAGTGATCAGCGTCGGCAGCGGCACCGGCCCCGTGATGCGCCCGGCCAGCGGCACCTTGCCCAGGATCATCGGGCTGTGCTCCGACTTCACGGCACGCAGCTGCATCGGTCCGATCGCGAAACTCTCGCCATCGCCTTGCATTTCGACGAGTTGATCCTCAGGCACACCATTGGCGCGGCAGTAGTGCAGCGTGTCGCTCGACCCGTAGACCACCGCGCCGCGCAGCTTGGCAATGGCCGGCGCATCGATGGCGTGGTCGAAGTGGCTGTGGCCGATGGCGACGGCGTGCGCGATGTCGACATCCGCGCGAATACGTTCGAGGTTTGGCGAGATCGGCCCGCTCAGCTTGTTGATGGTGTGCCGGCTCAGGTGCGGGTCGAGCCACAGGTGGGTGCCACCGACCTGGATGCGAAAGCCTGCCGTTCCAAGCCATTGCAGCGCGGTCGCCTGATCATCGGCCGGGCGCGGCTCGGTGTGGTAGCAGGTGCTCGGCACCCACATCGAGAAGCGGCTCGCGATGCGGGCAAGGCGCGAGCGCGGGGCCGTCTGGATGGCGTCGTTCACCGCGAATTCCCCCACAGTCTACGCCAGATAGCGCTCGCCGGTGTCGCACAGGAAGGTCAGCACGCGGGTGCCGTTCTTCGCCCGGCCCGCTTCCTGCAGCGCCGCCCACACATTCGCGCCGCTCGATGGCCCCACCAGCAGCCCGGAGCCCTGCGCCAGCCGCGCCGCCATCTGCAGCGCGTCGTCGTCATGCACCGCGATCACGTCGTCGATGACGCCGTGGTCGACGATCTCCGGCACGAACCCGGCGCCGATGCCCTGCAGCGAGTGCGGTTGAAACGGCAAACCTTTGAACGCTTGGGCCTTGTGCGGCTCCACGGCCACCACGCGCAGCTTCGGCAGCGTCCGCTTGAGCGCGCGCGCCGTGCCCGTCAGCGTCCCGCCCGTGCCCACGCCCGCGACCAGCACATCCAGGCGACCTTCGCAATCGCGCAGGATCTCCTGCGCCGTCGTCTTCTCATGCGCCAAGCTATTGTCACTGTTCTCGAATTGCCGCGTCAGGAACACGTGGCCCTTGCCCAGGTTCTTGGCCAGCTCGCGCGCCCGCGCCATTGCGCCGCCCATGCCCAGGTCCTTGCGCGTCAGCTCCACGCGCGCGCCGAAAGCCCTCAGGATGTGGCGCCTTTCCACGCTCATGTCCTCCGGCAGGACGACGATGCAGCTGTAGCCGCGCTCCGCGCAGAGCATCGCCAGCGAAATCCCAGTGTTGCCGCTGGACGCCTCGATGATGACCGTGCCCTTCTTGAGGTCGCCGCGCGCCTCCGCGGAGTCGAGCATCTCGCGCATCGGCCGGTCCTTGATGCTGCCGCCGGGATTGAAGTACTCGGCTTTGGCCAGCAATTCGACGCCGGCGGGCGCGAGGCGGTGCAAGCGAAGGATCGGCGTGTTGCCAATGAGTTCTGAGAGGGTGTCGTGAATGGCCATGCTGCTGAGTCTCCGTGTCCGCGGCTGGCCGGCAGTGTAGCCGACTCTGGCCCGCGCACAACCGCGCCTTCAAACGGATGACCGCGTCTGCTATGGTCTGCGCATGAGTCGCTTCGCTTGGACGCTCGCGCAAATCCTCAGCCTCCTCCTCTGCTTGACGGCGTGCGGCAGCTCCCGGCCGCTCCCCTCCGTGGATGCGATCTCCGGCGACATCGACCTTCCAGATGACGTGTCGTCGACGGCGGACTGTCCGGCACCGGCAAAGATCGGCAAGCTTCCCAAGGCCTGGATCGGCGGCGCAAACGATGATGGCACGGGCTTCGTCGACTGGCGGTCCGGCGCCGTCACACCGACCATCATCATGGGCCCGCAGGGCGGCCAGCACGTGTATGTCAGCGTGCGCGCAGCCAATCTCTGGCCGAAGAAGATTCGCATGGGTGTGGAGATGCGCGACGCGCTGACCGACGAGGTCGTCAAGCCCGGCCGTATCGAGATTACGTCGTCGCTGAAAGCCGACTGCGAGTGGATGACCTACACCGGCATGACGGCCTTCGTGAAGGAGCCGTGCAAGATCTCGGATCGCAAGCTGAAGGTGCACCTGGACGTGAGTGATCTCTACGGCGTCAAGGCGACCGACGACGCCGTCATCACGCCGCACTGGGAAGGCTACTGCGCGCCGAATCCCTAGCTGCTACGCACCCTTGACCGGCACCTGCGCCATCGCGTGCTCCGTCAGCGCCGTGATGGTCAAGCTTGGGTTCACGCCGAGGTTGGCCGGCATCATCGAGCCGTCGCAGACGTACAGACCCTGGTAGCCGTAGACGCGATTGCCTTTGTCGATCACGCCCTTGCCTTCGGGGCCGATGGCGCAGCCGCCCAGGATGTGCGCGGTGGTCGGAATGTCGAACAGCACCTCGTTGATGGAACTCATGGCGTGGCCGCCGATCTTCTTGGCGACGCGGCGCGCGACTTCGTTGCCGACCGGGATATAGGTCGGGTTGGGCGCGCCGCCGGGGGGCAGTTCCGTGCGCAAGGTCTTGATCCACGGCAGGAAACGCGCGCCGCGCCAGGTCGCCCGCAGGCTGTTGTCCAGCGTCTGCATCACCAGCAGGATGATGCCGTGCCTGGCCCAGCCAAAGGGCCACAAGTTGCGCAACCACGTCAGCGGATGCCTGGCGATCGTGCCCAACCACTTGAGACTGCGCGGCATGCTGCCGCCGCCATCAGTCAGCAGCGTGGCCAGGCTGCTGAGCGCGTCCTGGCCCTCGCCGTAGCGCACGACTTCGATGTGCGTGTGGTCGTCGAAGTGCGCGCCGCTGGTGATGGCGACGCCCTTGGAGTAGTCGATGGTGCCGCCATGGGCGATGGCGCCGACGACCGCTTCGCTGTTCGTGCGCAGCTTGTCGCCGAGCGTCGCCGGCAAGTGCTTGAGATCGCCAGACTCCCGGCTGCGCATCAACAGCGGCAACGTCCCCAGCACGCCCGCCGAGCACACCACCTGGCGCGCGCGAATCGTCTCCCGCGCGCCGAACAGGCGCTGCCACGGCCCGAGTGCAGGCCGCACCACCACCTCGTAGCCGTCCGCGCCGCGCCGATCCGCGCCGCCGATGCAGCGGATGGTCACCGCCTCGCGCTCCGCGATGACCTGTGCGCCCAGTTTCTCGGCCAGGTACAGGTAGTTCTTGTCGAGCGTGTTCTTGGCGTTGTGCTTGCAGCCCGTCATGCAGGCACCGCAGCGTTTGCAGCCGGCGCGCTCCGGTCCTTTGCCGCCGAAGTACGGGTCGGGCACGGTCACGCCAGATTCGCCAAAGAACACGCCGACGTCGGTGACGTGGACCTTGTCGCCGCAGCCCATCTCCGTCGCCACTTCGCGCAGCACGTCGTCGGCGGGACCCAGCACCGGATTCGGCACGGCGCCCAGCATGCGCTGCGCGGTCTGGTAGTGCGGTGCGAGATCCGTTTGCCAATCGCCCATCTCCGCCCACTGCGGGTCGCGAAAGAACGGCCGCGGCGGTACCAGCAGCGTGTTGGCATAGACGAGGCTGCCGCCGCCAACACCGCTTCCCGAAAGCGCAAAGACGTCATCGAGCAGGGACAGGTTCAGGATGCCGTGGCAGCCCAGCGCCGGCGCCCACATCGCCTTGCGCACGTTCCAGTTCGTCTTGGGGAAGTCTCCGGCGCGCCAGCGCTTGCCGCGCTCGATGACCGTGACTTTGTAGCCTTTCTCGGAGAGGCGCAGCGCCGAGACGGAGCCGCCGAACCCAGAGCCGATCACCAGGACGTCGCAGTCAAAGGCCGCGCCTGCGGGAGTGGACACAAGGAACCTCCACAAAATCAGAGAGAACCGGTACCTACAGCTCGTCCAGGCTGCCGATGAGGCGCGGTCGCGGCGGCTCGGCCACGGCCGGCTCCCGCGGCTCCGCGGCGCTGCTGTCGAGCCAGCCCGCACAAGCCGCGTAATCCCAAACCATGTCGTCGACCAGCCCCAACACCTGATCCGGCGGGACCGCCTCCGCCGGCATGCGCCGGCAGAGCACCACCGCGATTTCGTCGTTGTTCAGCGGCATCAGCCCGACGGCACACGTCATCAGGCGCGTGTTGAGGCTGAACATCTGCGCGCCGCCGTCCTTTTGCGCGAGATCCTGCCAGTCGCCGATCACCACCGCGAGCAGCAGCGTCGGCACCGACGTCGTCGTGTTGGCCGCCTCGGTCAGCAGCACCACGGTCGCCTCGTGCACCGGGTGCACGAAGGTCAGCGCGGCGAGGTCGGTGTCGGGCTCCTCGGCCAGATCGACGCCGGGCAGGATGCGCGCGAGCGAATCGCGGATGGCATCGGTAAATGCCGCGCAGTCAAAGGGTTTCGTCATGTCGTGCGCTCCTTGCGGCCGGCGGTGGGGGGCACGCCCAAGCGACTGTAGGAGCGGCGGCGCGATCGCGCAAGCGTGGAGCGGGCCGGGCCTCCCCAGCTTGGCTTCGCGCGAGGCATCTGGCACGCTGCCAAGCATCCGACAAGGAGGACGACATGAACACGCGAATCGGGCTCGGTGCCGCTTTGGTGCTTGGTTTTGCGCTGTTGGGTAGCTCCGTGGCTGTGGCTGACGATGCGCCGTTGACCCTCGAGCAGATCCACGCAGCGGCACTGGCGCAGGCCAAGGAGCGCAAGGAGGGCTGGGCCGGCAAGCTGACGCTGGGCGCCACAGGCTCCTGGAGCCAGAACTCCAACGTGGTCGGTTCGCCGGATGGCGCGACGGTGCAGCTGGGCACGCTCATCGACGGCCTGCTGGAGCATGTGGAGGGGCAGGGCACCTGGAGCAGCACGTTGAAGATCCAGGAGGCGCAGGCGCGCACGCCGGTGATCGACAGTTGGACCAAGTCCTCGGATCTCCTCGATCTCACGTCGATGTACTTCTACCGCTTGAAGTCGCTGGACTGGGTGGGTCCCTACGGGCGCGTGCGCGGCACGACGCAGGCGTTCGCAGGCGAACTGACCAAGCCGGCGGGCTATACCGTCAAGTACCTGAGGGCAGACGGTACGACGCCGACGACGACTTTTGCCGGGCAGAAGTTCACGCGGCTGACCGATCCGTTCGATCCGGTGATGTTCGGCGAAGCGGTGGGTTTGTTTGCCAATCCGACGGAGAGCACGGCGATCAACGTGCGGCTCAAGATCGGTGCCGCCTCGCAACAACTGTTGACGAGTGGCGGGTTTACGCTGGCCGATGACGCCAAGACGCCGGAGATCGAGGTCAAGCAGCTGCGCAACGCGGTGCAGGTCGGCGCGGAGGGGGAAGTGGCCCTGGATGGCAAGATCGGCAGCGACCTCTCCTGGAAGGCCAAAGGCGCAGTGTTCATGCCGATCTACACGAGCCTCGCCAACGCGGCCACGGGCATCGACGCGCTCAACACGGACGTCGCCGCCGCCGTGTCGTACAAGCTGGCGAAATGGTTGTCGGTGGACTACGTGCTGACCGCCAAGAAGGTGCCGCTCGTCGTCGACAAGTGGCAGGTCTTCAATGGTGTCGTGCTCACGACGGGGTTTGCGCTGTAGCAGCCCTTGACCGCCAGGGCGCAGCCCTGGAAGATCCCCCGCCTTCGGCGCATTCGCCGCGCCAGGTCGCACCATGAAGCCCTTGCTCGCCCTCGCTGTCCTCGCCCTCCTCGCCGGCTGCGGCACCACGACGGTCAGCCTCGTCGTCGTGCGGCCCGCCATGATCAACGCTCACGCGTATGGGGGTACGGTTTCCATTGTTGGAATCGCCCCTTACGCGCCCGGCAGCCAGTTCGCCGCGGCGCAGATGCAAGCGGAGCTGTCGCAAGCGGTCGTCAACTCGGTCGGTCAGGCGGTCGCGCTCGTGCCGCAGGGCGGCGGGCTGAACGTCGCCGGTCAGGTCGAGGAGTACGGGATGCACGTGATGGAGCGGGAGCGGCCGAGCAAGTGCACCGACACCATCACCGTCACGCAGGACGGTGTCACGACCAAGCAGAAGGTCGAAACGCCCTGCATCTACAAGTGGTTCGAATGGCACGCGCGGGCGTCCGTGCTCATGCAGGTGGCGAGCGCGCAAGGCAATGTCGTCTTTCACCAGCGCCTCTTTGCGGCGCGCGACGGGCAGACGTTCGAGCAGCGCGGCATGCCGCCGCCCCCGCCGCAGCCGCAGCCGATCCTGGACGAGCTGCGCGCGCAAGTGGTCAGCAAGATGGCGGAAGTCATCGTGCCGCACCGCGTGCGGGTCAACGCGACGTTCTACGACTGCGACAAGCCGGCGCAGGCGGCGTGCGAGGCGGGCGTGAAGGCGATGTCGCGCTCCGACTATGACACGGCCGTGCGCGCGTTCTCCGATGCGCAGGGCATGTTGATGCAAGCCAAGGCGTCGAAAGAGGAATTGGCAAAGACCTACTGGAACCGCGCCCTGGTCTTCGAGTACAGCCGCCGCTTCGACGAGGCGGTCACCGACTACAAGCAGGCGCTGGCCCTCGATCCGTGCGACCGCTACCGCGAGGGGCTCAGCAGCGTCGAGATCGAGAGACACCGGCACGAACAGCTTGTGGATCAGGGTCTTGGTCACTAGCCGATGAACGAAGCCCTCATTTCGCATCGCGGTCCCGGCCACCTGTGGCTTGCCAGCCTGGGCGCGCGCGGCATGGAGCTTGGTCTCTCCCGCATCCGCGCGTTGCTCGACCGCATCGGCCAACCAGACCGCGCGTATCCATGCGTGATCGTTGCGGGAACGGACGGCAAGGGCTCGACGTCGGCGATGCTCGCGGCGCTGCTGCAGGCGGCGGGGCTGCGCGTCGGGCACTACACGTCGCCGCACCTGGTGGAGACGCGGGAGCGCGTGCGCATCGGCGATCGATGCGTGACGGCGGAGGCATTGGACGCGGCGCTGCTGGCGGTCGAGGCGGCGGCGAAGGGTCCGGAGCTGCTCGACCCGACGCCGTTCGAAGCGCTGACGGCGGCGGCCTTGTGGCTGTTTGCGCAGGCCACGATCGACATCGCCGTCCTGGAAGTCGGCCTGGGCGGGCGCCTCGACGCCGTGAACGCCACGGAGCCGATCGTGAGCGTGGTCACGCACCTGTCGCACGATCACACCGCCATCCTGGGTTCGACGCTTGCGCAGATTGCCTATGAGAAGTGCGGTGTTGCGCGAGCGGGTCGCGTGCTGGTGGCGGCGCAGGCCGGGCTGTGCAAGTCGGCGCTGCGCAAGCACGGCGTGCAGCCGGAGCTGCGCAGCCTGGGTACGGATCTGAGCGTCGAGAAGTTCACTTTTCGGGGAGCGGAGTTGCGCACGGTCGCCCAGCTCGCCGGGCCCGCATTCCCGGCGCCGCTGGAGGTCGAGCTGGCGCTGGCAGGGCGGCACCAGGCAGAGAACGCGGCGCTGGCGATCCTGGCATATCAGGCAGTTGCGCAGCAGTGGCCGACGCCGCTGCCGGACGTGGACGAAGTGACGCACGCGCTTGCGGAGCTGGACTGGCCGTGCCGCGCGGAGGTCGTGCAGGCGCAGCCGTTGGTGCTGCTGGATGCGGCGCACAACCCGGCGGGCATCGAGGCGCTGGTCGACCTGCTGAAAGAGCGCGGAAAGACGTGGCAAGTCGTGCTCGCCGTGCGCAAGGATCGCGACGCGGCGGAGGTCGTGCGGACGCTCGCGCCGATTGCCGCGGCGTTCTGGTTGCCGCGGATGCAGGGCGAGACGCTGCTGGACGCGGTGGCGCTGTCGGAGATCGTCGACGCGATCGCGCCGGCGGCGGGCGTGGCGGTGTCGACGATCGAGCGCTGTCTCGCGGAGGCGCTGCGCGAGGTGGGCAAGGGCCCGGGCGTCGTGGTGACCGGCAGCCAGCACGCGCTCGGCGAGTGGCTGGGGCAGGGCGCGGTGCGAAGTCCGCGGTTGGAGCGGCGCTTGGGCAAGTTGCCGGCTTGACCGGCAAACCGCGCTGACTTATCCTTCCGCCCCCTCGCGGCTCGTGCAGTCGCGACGCGGTTCGCCGCAGATGAATCGATGCTGCACCTCGCAGCCGAGCGATTCGGACTCCACCACGGGCGCGCATGACGCGCCACAGGAGCAAGAAGATGTCCAAGGGCTTGTTTGGCCGCAAGATCGGCATGACCCAGGTGTTCGGACCCGAAGGCAACCGCATTGCCGTCACCGTCCTCGAAGTCGGGCCCTGCCCGGTCGTTCGCGTCAAGACGGAAGCTGGCAAGGACGGTTACAACGCCATCGTCATCGGCTTCGGCATCCCGAAGGCCAAGCGCGTCAACAAGGCCGAGGCCGGCGTCTACAAGAAGGCCAACCTCGAGCTCAGCGCCCACCTGCGCGAGATGCGCGTGAGCGCCGAAGACGTGAGCCAGGTTGAAGTCGGCATGATCTTGGACGCTTCGGCGTTCAGCGCCGGCCAGACCGTCGACGTGATCGGCACCACCAAGGGCCGCGGCTTCACGGGCGTCATCAAGCGCCACAACTTCCACATGCCCAAGGCCTCGCACGGTACCCACGAAGTGTTCCGCCACGGCGGTTCGCTCGGTACCAACACGACGCCGGGCCGCGTGGTCAAGGGCCGCAAGATGGCCGGTCACCACGGCAACGAGCGCGTGACGATCCAGAACATCGTCATCACCGCCGTGGAGCCGGAGCGCAACCTCATCGTGGTCAAGGGCAGCGTCCCGGGCCCGAACGGCCGCCTCATCTGGATCCAAGAGGCTGGGCGCAAGGCCGGCCTCACGCAGTAGTTCCTTCGATCTGCAAGCCAGGATGAAGCTGATGTTCCGCCGCCGCGAAGGCACGGGCGCCCTGTATGCCGACAACCGCCGGCGCGCGCCGCGTAGCACCATCCGGCGCACGGCGCGCATCAGCGGCATGGCGCGCGACAGCAATACCGGGCGGCCCTGGCTGCAGGAAGGCGACCCCGAGTCGACCGACCTCGAGCACGTCGACCTCCCAGCGCTCATCGAGGCGACGCAGGTCGCCGCGGGCATGTTGCTGGAACTGCTCGAAGATGTCGGAGCCTACGTGCAGCGCTGCCGCCGCTGGCGCCAGCCGATGACGCCCGCGGTCGCGGCGGACATGGGCGACCTGCTGGACTGGTACGTCGTGCTGTTTACCGTCGGCATCGTCGATCGGCAGGGCGTCTGGCTGGCCAAGCGGCCGGGCGGCACCTTGCCTGTGCCGTCGGCGCGGAGGCCTTGATGCGCGTGGTCTTCCCAGCAATTCTCGATGGTTTTGCGTGCACGCGCGCCTCATGCGCTTGTCGCGCGAGCCTGGCGGCTGCACCGGCGACCGCGTCAGGCGACGGCTTTCCCTTCCGCGACACGGAGGCGGCCCTGCTCGCGGGCGCGGCAGCCGTCGCGCACGGCGCGCCATCGGCCGCAAAGACTGCTGCAACTGCGCATGCGGACTATCCGATCATCGCGATCGCCACGCCGCAGGGCGCCGAACTGACGTTCTCCAGCCTGTGCCCCACCGTGCGCTCCCTGCTGGCCAGCAACCGCGAGCCCGTCGCCTTGGCGCGCGCCGAGGGCGGTTGGCGCTGCGCGCTGCGCGTCTTCCAGCCTGAGGGCGGCCTCAAGGAAGTGCGCCTCACCCCGCGAAAAACCGTGCCGTGGGCTGCCTTTTCCGCCACGCGCGACGCGCTGCTCGATCTGATCGCGGAGCCGACGCTGCCCCTGCTGGCGCGGCTGGCCCGCGTGGCGGCCCTGCTCGACGCGGCGCTGACCGATCGCAACCTGCCGGTGCCGGTGCCTCCGCTGACAGCGCGAGGATTCCTGGCCTTTCGTGGCTTTGTCGAGTCGCGCACGGCGTCGGCGCCGACCGAAGCCATGGCGCGTTTCGCCGCCGATGCGCTGCCGCTCTGGGGCGACGACGTCGGGCTCGCGGCATCGGACATTCCCGCCCTGCTCGACGCCCTCGCCGGCGATTGGCGCAGCCATTTCCGCACCTGGCTGGTTCCGACGGAGCGCGACATCGCGCCCGCGATCGAGGCCTGGCTGGGCGCGCGGCTGTTCGCCATTCCGCTCGACCGCGACCAGTCGATCGCTAGAGGTTACGCGGAGTTCTTTGAAGGGTTCGCCGTTGCGCTGCGCTATGCAGCGGCCTTCGGCGAGGTGCGGCAACAGCGCATCAACGCCCGCATGATCGTCGCCGCCCTGGCCTTGGGCGAGCACCTCGTGGCTACGGCGGGCGAGTCCCTGCCCGGCTTCGAGATGCCCCGCGATGTCCACGAACGGGGGCCGCGCATGGCGGACCTCGACATGACGCTTGAGAGCATTTGCTAAGGAGATCACCATGGTCCGGATTGGCACACGCGGCAGCGAACTGGCCTTGTGGCAGGCACGGCACGTCCAGGCGCGCTTGGGCGGCGAAGCAGCGGGCGTCACGCTCGACATCATCAAGACGACCGGCGATCGGATGCTCGACATCCCGCTGCAGAACCAGCTCGACAAAGGCTTTTTCACCAAGGAGTTGGAGGTCGCGCTGCTGGCCGATCGTGTCGACGCGGCGGTGCACTCGCTCAAGGATCTGCCCACGCAGCTGCCCGACGGCCTGACGCTGGCCGCCGTGCCGATGCGCGCGGCGGTGGAGGACCTGCTGCTGGTGCGCCCCGAAGCCGTGGATCTCAGCCGGCCGCTGCCGCTCAAGGCCGGCGCGCGGGTCGGCACGGCGTCGATGCGGCGCATGGCGCTGCTCAAGCACCTGGCGCCCGATGTCGAAGCGACCTTCCTGCGCGGCAACGTGCCGACCCGGCTCGGCAAGGCGCAGAAGGGCGAGCTGGACGCGGTCATCCTCGCGCGCGCCGGCGTGAGCCGCCTGGGCCTGGATCCGGGCGATCTCGTGGTGTTCGACCTCAATCCGCGGCTGTGGCTGCCGGCGGCGGCGCAGGGCGCGCTCGGCCTCGAGGCGCGCGGTCAGGACGCGGCCACCCTGGCGCGCCTGGCGACGCTGCACCACATTCCGACGGCGGCGGCGGTGGACGTGGAGCGCGGTCTGCTGCGGCGCATGGAAGGCGGCTGCCACTCGGCGTTCGGCGCCTTCGCGGAGATCGACGACAAGGGCCACGGCGTGCTGCGCGCGGGCATCGGCGATGACCGGGGCTGGCACCACATCGAGGTGTCCGGCGCGGTCGGGACGCTGGTCGAAGCGGCGTACGAGGCGATGCAGGCAGCGCTCGCGGGCCTTCGGCATCCGGCGATTCGCCTCGACGCCTCGGGCGACGACTGGCACCAGCACGCGCACTCCTGGCCGATCACAAAGGGTTAGCCGAAGTACATGAGCCGAATCCTCCTTGTCGAAGACGACCCTCTCATCAGCACGATGGTGCGCCTCAACCTGGAGCAGGACGGCTACCACGTCGAGTGGCACAGCACGGCCGATGGCGCGCGCGCGGCCCTGGAGCACCACCGCTTCGACGCGATCCTGCTGGATCTCGGTCTGCCGGACGGCAGCGGCATCGAGCTGGCGCGGCAGGCGCGGCGCAGCGGGATTGGCACGCCGATCCTGGTGTTGACCGCGCGCGATGACATCGACAGCAAAGTCCAGGCGTTGGACGGCGGTGCCGATGACTACCTGTGCAAGCCGTTCGACATGCCGGAGCTGCTCGCGCGCGTGCGGGCGCATATCCGGCGCAGCCAGCATGGGTTGCAGATCGCGTCGGAGAACGAGCTGGCGATCGGTCGCGGCGTGCTCGACATCGAGAGGCGGGCGCTGTGTTCCTCGCAGGGCACGTGGATCGACCTGAATGACAAGGAAGTCGTGCTGTTGCAGTTCCTGGCGCGCAACCCGCGCCGGCCGCTCAGCCGTGCGGCGATTCTCGAGGAAGTCTGGGGCATGGATGCCATGCCCACCGAGCGAACAGTGGACAACTTCATTGTTCGTGTGCGCCGCTGGGTGGAGCTGGAGCCGGACCAGCCGCGCCACATCGTGACGATCAGAGGTTTTGGCTATCGCTACGATCCGTAGAGCACTCGGCACGAACAGCTTCAATTTTCTATAGCTGCGTGCTGATTTCAGCCTACATCGAAAGTCAATAGACATGAAAAATACCTTGACCTGGGTCAACCATCGTGTTGATCTGGATCAAGGCGCTCTGGCGTCCATTGACTTAGCTTGCATCCCCAGCGCGACCGTGGTTCCCTAGCAGGGAAACCGTCCGGTCCATTTTGTCCCGACCCCGCCCGGCTTGCGCGCAAACGCGCGTGCGGCTGCGCGTGGCATGGCGTGCCTCTTCTCGACCGGAACTTGGATGGAGATCATGATCATGAAAACAGCAAGGATTCGTCAGATCATGCAAGGCGTCGCCATGGCGGCCGCGCTGGTGGCCGTGGGTTGCACGGGTGCTGGCAAGGGCAATGCGCCCGCGGCGGCCACGATGGCGGGGGCTTCGGCGTCCATCAAGGACTTGATGGCGGCGCGCGGGCTGAGCGAAGCGGACGTCAGCGCCGCGCTCAAGACCTACACGCCGAGCGGAAAGAAAGACGACTACATGATCTTCGCGTCCGGCGGTCAGTCGGGGCAGGTGCTCGCCATCGGCGTGCCGTCGATGCGGTTGCTCAAGCTCATCGGCGTGTTCACGCCGGAGCCGTGGCAGGGCTGGGGCTACGGCGGCAAGAGCGGCGACGCGGTCATCGCGGGCGGCGACCAGGGCAGCCAGAAGATCACCTGGGCCGACGTGCACCACCCGAACCTGTCGGAGACCAAGGGCGACTACGACGGCAAGTTCTTGTTCGTCAACGACAAAGCCAACGCGCGCGTGGCAGTCGTCGACCTGGAGGACTTCGTCACCAAGCAGATCGTCGCCAACCCGCTGGTGGCTTCGGACCACGGCGGCGCGTTCGTCGACCCGAACACGAACTACATCATCGAGACCAGCCAGTACCCCGCGCCGCTCGGCCGCGACTACGTGCCGATCAGCGAGTACAAAGAGAAGTACCGTGGTCTTGCGATGTTCTGGAAGTTCGATCGCTCCAAGGGCCGCATCGACGTCGCGAACAGCTGGGCCATCGAGCTGCCGCCGTACACGCA
The DNA here is from genome assembly GCA_903917305.1 of uncultured Myxococcales bacterium. Classification (GTDB taxonomy): domain Bacteria; phylum Myxococcota_A; class UBA9042; order UBA9042; family UBA9042; genus CAIXAA01. The sequence goes on from CAIXAA010000192.1 coordinate 17,635, forward strand.
GGACCTCGCCGACGCCGGCAAGCTGGGCAGCGACGGCTGGGCGTTCATCAACAGCTTCAACACGGAGATGGCCATCGGCGGCACGCTCGAAGGCAAGCCGCCGATCGAGTCCGGCGCATCGCAGAACGACATGGACTACCTGCACGTCATCAACTGGAAGAAGGCGGAGGAGTTGATCAATGCCGGCAAGGGCACCGTGATCAAAGGCGTTCGCGTGTTGCCGCTCGCCATCAGTGGAGCGGAGGGTGTATTGACCCTCATCGGCGAGCCGAAGAGCCCGCACGGGTGCGACGTGACCCCAGACGGCAAGGAAATCGTGGTGGGCGGCAAGCTTGACACGCACACGACCGTCTACGACTTCGCCAAGATCAAGGGACAGATCGATGCGAAGAAGTACGAGGGCAAAGACGCGTACGGCATTCCGATCCTCGGGTTCAAGGAGTCCATCCGCGGCCAGTGCGAGATCGGCCTGGGCCCGCTGCACACGGTGTTCGACGACAAGGGCTTCGCCTACACCTCGGTGTTCATCGAGAGCGTCGTGGCCAAATGGTCGCTCAAGGATCTCAAGGTCGTCGACAAGCTGCCCGTGCACTACAACATCGGCCACATCCTCGCGGCGGAAGGCGACACGGTCAGCCCGGACGGCAAGTACGTGGTCGCAATGAACAAGATGTCGATCGACCGCTTCGCCGGCGTCGGCCCGCTGTACCCGCAGAACTTCCAGTTGGTCGACCTGACCGGGCCGAAGATGCAGATCATCTATGACATGCCGATCGGCATCGGCGAGCCGCACTACTCGCAGATGATCAAGATGGACAAGCTCCATCCGATCAAGATGTATGCGCCGGGCACGGACGCCATCACCGGCAAGAAGGACCCGACGGCGACCGAGGCCGGCAAGGAGCGCATCGAGCGCAACGGCAATGTGGTCGATGTCTACATGACGTTGATCCGCAGCCACTTCACGCCGGATCGCATCGAGGTCAACCAGGGCGACACGGTCAACCTGCACCTCGACAGCTTGGAGCAGTCCGAGGACCAGACCCACGGCTTCACGCTCAACCTGCACAACATCAACCTGAGCATGGAGCCGGGCAAGCACGAGAACGTCAGCTTCAAGGCGGACGTCGCGGGCGTGTTCCCGTTCTACTGCACGGAGTTCTGCTCCGCGCTGCACTTGGAGATGGCGGGCTACATGTTGATCAAGCCGACGCCGACGGCTGCACCGGCGGCGGAAGCGGCTCCGGCTCCGGCTCCGGCTCCGGCTGCGGCTCCGGCTCCGGCTGCGGCCCCGGCCCCGGC